>JANXDC010000010.1 GCA_025059945.1 Bacteroidota bacterium | reverse complement strand
ACGAACACCGAGGGGGCGCGCAGCCGGGTCTTCGATGCGGACTTCGCCCGCGAGCAGCTGCGTGTGGCCAAGCTGCAGATCCTGCAGCAGACGGCCACGGTCGCCCTGGCGCAGGCCAACGCCAACCCACAGGCGGTGCTCGCTCTGTTCCGTCAGTGATCCCCTATGGGGACACTCACCGCCACCCCGCCGGCCGGGCTTGCGAGCCCGGCCAGCGTTTTTTAGGGGCCTTTCTTTTCGAGGAACGACGCTGCGCGGTATATTTCGTGCGGCATCCATGAATCGGCACGCAAGGAGAGGGCCTATGTCGCACAAATGGGTCTATACGTTCGGCGGGGGGTCGGCTGAGGGTCGGGCCGATATGCGGGATCTTCTCGGCGGCAAGGGGGCAAACCTAGCCGAGATGAGCGCCATCGGCTTGCCTGTGCCGCCGGGCTTTACCATTACAACCGAGGCCTGTCGGTACTACTACGAGCACGACAAGAGCTATCCTCCGGAGCTCTGGGAACAGGTGGAGGAGGCCTTGGGCTTTGTGGAGCGCCTCATGGGGCGCCGCTTTGGCGATCCGACTGCCCCGTTGCTTGTCTCCGTGCGCTCGGGCGCCGCGATTTCGATGCCCGGGATGATGGATACGGTTCTCAATTTGGGCATAAACGACGCTGTGGTCGAGGGCCTCATCCGCCAGACCCAAAACCCGCGCTTTGCCTGGGACGCTTATCGGCGTTTTATCGACATGTTCGGGGACGTGGTGATGGGCGTCGATCACGCCCATTTCGAAGAAGCCCTGGAGGCGCTCAAGCGCGAACGCGGTCTACGTGAGGACATCGAGCTTACGGCCGAGGACCTGCGCGAGCTCACGAATCGATACAAAGCCATCTACCGGCAGCACACCGGGCACTTGTTTCCGGAAGATCCCCGAGAGCAGCTGGATCGGGCCATTCGGGCGGTCTTTGAGTCCTGGAACAGCGAACGGGCCATCAAATACCGGCAGATCAATAAAATCCGAGGCCTATTGGGCACGGCCGTAAACGTGCAGACAATGGTCTTCGGCAACATGGGCGAAAGCTCGGGCACCGGCGTCTGCTTTACGCGCAACCCTTCGACCGGAGAGCGAGAGCTCTACGGGGAGTACCTCATCAACGCGCAAGGTGAGGATGTCGTAGCGGGCATCCGGACCCCCTTGCCCATCGCCGCCCTAAAGGCACAGATGCCCGAAGTATACGAGCAGCTCTGGGAGATCGCCGCTTTACTGGAGCGGCACTACAAGAACATGCAGGACATCGAGTTCACGGTTCAGGAGGCTCGGCTCTACATCCTGCAGACCCGTCACGGCAAGCGCACAGGACCGGCTGCGGTGAAGATCGCCGTCGACATGGTCCGCGAGGGGCTGGTTAGCCCTGAGGAGGCGGTGCGCAACCTGGTCGAGCCCCGACACATCGATCAGCTGCTGCACCCGCGCTTCCGGGACGAGGAGGCCTATCGCAAAGCCGGGCGCGTCGTCGGCCGCGGGCTTCCGGCCTCGCCTGGGGCGGCGGTGGGACGCGCCGTTTTCTCTGCCGAAGACGCCGAGGCCTGGCGCGCCCGAGGGGAGCGCGTCATCCTGGTGCGCATTGAGACCTCTCCAGAGGACGTCGGGGGCATGCACGCAGCAGAAGGCATCCTGACCAGCCGGGGCGGCATGACAAGCCATGCGGCCGTGGTGGCGCGCGGTTGGGGCAAGCCTTGCGTGGCCGGCTGCGGGGACATCGTGATCGACTACGCCGCAAGATCCTTCACCAACGGCCAGGTGACGGTGCGCGAGGGCGACTGGATCTCCATTAACGGCACCACGGGGGAGGTTATTCTGGGCGCCGAGGAGCTGGTCCAGCCCGAGATGAGCGGGGATTTTGCGACCTTCATGAGCTGGGCCGACCAATTCCGAACCCTGCGCGTACGAACCAACGCCGACACCCCAGAGGACGCCCGGCTGGCCCGCCGGTTCGGGGCGGAGGGCATCGGGCTCTGTCGCACAGAGCATATGTTCTTCGAGGGGGATCGCATCTGGGCGATGCGCGAAATGATCCTGGCCCAGGATGAGGCCGGGAGGCGTCGGGCCTTGGCCAAACTATTGCCTATGCAGCGGGAGGACTTCTACGCGATCTTCCGCGAAATGGAGGGGCTGCCCGTGACCATCCGGTTGCTGGATCCCCCGCTGCACGAATTCCTGCCTCAGGAGCCGGAGCAACAGCGGGAGATGGCCGAGCGCCTGGGCGTGAGCCCGGAGCAAGTCCGGGCCCGCGTGCAGGCCCTTCATGAGCTCAATCCCATGCTCGGACATCGGGGCTGCCGCCTCGGGATCACGTATCCGGAGATCACGGAAATGCAGGCGCGCGCCATCATGGAGGCCGCCTGCCGGATGGCCAAGGAGGGTAGGGCCGTCTATCCGGAGATCATGGTTCCCCTTGTGGGCACGCCGGAAGAACTGCGTCATCAACGGGAGCTCATCGAGCGTGTGGCCGCCGAGGTGATGCGCGAGCAGGGCGTGCAGGTTTCGTATTTAGTGGGCACCATGATCGAGGTGCCGCGTGCCGCGCTGGTGGCCGATCAGATCGCCGAGGAGGCCCAGTTCTTCAGCTTCGGCACCAACGATCTCACCCAGCTCACCTTCGGCTACAGCCGCGATGACGCGGGCAAGTTTTTGCCCCAGTACCTGGAGGGCAAGATCCTGCCTGACGATCCGTTCCAGACCCTGGATCAGGCGGGCGTAGGGCAGCTGGTGCAGATGGCCACGGAGCGGGGCCGCCGGACGCGCCCAGAGCTCAAGGTGGGCATCTGCGGAGAACACGGCGGGGATCCGGCCTCGGTGGAGTTTTTCTTCAACGTGGGGCTCGATTACGTAAGCTGCTCTCCGTATCGGGTTCCGGTGGCCCGTCTGGCCGCAGCCCAGGCCGCTTTAAAGCGCAAGCCCATCGCGGCTGTGCTCGGAGAAGCTTAGATCGAAAGGTTTCATAAAGTAGCTGCGGGGGCGAGTTGACCCTTGAGCCCGCTTCTTTTGCGTTTGGCACGAAATTCGACGCCTGATCGCGTGCCATCGCAAAACACAGAGGGCTGCTCCTCGTGGAAGGTCGCTCCCTGTGGGCCGGGCTGGCTCGGTTTCCGATCCGGAACGGTCGGTCGTTTCCCTTGGAGCCCCGTCCGACCGTCGCGCTTGTTTTCTCCCCCGACCGCCCCAGCTGTCTGCTGGCGGGGCTTCCAAGCCTGGCCGCTCTGCATGAGCAGCTTGCGCTTTGGATTTCTCCGGCCGCCCAAATGCATCAAGCCAATCCGTCCATGAAGGCGCTCTCAGGGATGCCCCGGACGCTTGATGAGGCCCCGTTTCCTCCACCGCTGGATTCAGCGGGGCCAATGGCTCCATGGGTCGAGGTCAGTGGGGTTCCGCTTGGGCTGGTCTGGGATGAAGGCGGCCGGATGCGTCACCGCATCATCGGACCGGGTCCGGCCGCTATGGCGCGTTCTTGCTACGCTCTCGAAGAGCTAAGCGGACAGCTAGTGCGCTTTCATAGCATAGGGTGAGGCCATAGGTCAAGGCGTTTTTTTGCTTGCAGGCGGGCGCGCCCCACCCCTTCAAGTTGGGATCAACCGTCGTGGATGAGAAGGAGCTCAACGTGGCGGCCTCTTGTCCCGTTTGTGGGGCTTTGGCGTGGCGGCCGTGGGCGGTGGTGCGGGGTTTTGCGATCCTGGAGTGCGCCGGCTGCGGCTTTGCCCAGCTTGCCGAGGAGCCGGAGTCCGACTACACGGAGCGCGTCTACGGGGATGCGTATTTCTCGGCAGGGGGGGCCGGGTATCCGGGTTATGAACACCTGGAGCCCGCCTTAAGGCGAACGGGCCGTTGGTACGGGAGGCTACTTCGCCAATATGGCCCTGCGGGTTGGGTTCTGGATATCGGTTCAGCGGCCGGGTTTCTGCTGCAGGGGCTTCAGGAGGTGGGCTGGCGCGGAGTGGGGCTAGAACCCAACGGGCGCATGTGCGCCTTCGCCCGGGAGAGGCTGGGCCTGGAGGTTCGCCAAGGAGCGATCGAAGCTTTTGAACCGGATCGGCTCTATGATGCCGTGCTCTGGGTGCAGGTTATTGGGCACGTGCGGGATCTGGAGGCCGCCCTGGAGCGGGCCCGCGCCGCCACGCGCCGAGGGGGGTTGTGGCTGATCGAGACCTGGAACCGAAGCAGTTGGCAGGCGCGTCTTTGGGGAAGCCGCTGGCATCATTACGCCCCGCCCAGCGTACGGCGCTGGTTCGATCCCCGCACCTTGTCGGCGCTCTTGCGGCGATGGGATTTTGAGCTGCTTCGCGTGGGACGGCCTCCCAAGCGAACCGTGGGACGTCATCTGCGGGCCTTACTGGAACACCACAGCGCGCGTTGGCCGCTGAGGGGGTTTTGGCGCGCTCTTGGGCGTCTTCTGCCTGAGCGTCTTGTGATTCCCTATCCGGGCCGAGATGTCTTCTATGCCCTCTTTCGGCGCTTCGCTTGCGGTTGGGGCTTTGAGGTGTGCCTTCAGAACCTGGCGGTGGAATGGGCCAGCATAGCGGTAGTCCTTTAGCCGGCTCGCATCGGGATCGGAACAGAGCTTCGACGCTCATCGCTCTCGATGAGCCCGTCGCGCAGCCGAATGATTCGGTGTGCATGCCGGGCCACGTCCTCCTCGTGGGTAACGAGGATGATCGTATGTCCTCGCTCATGCAGAGCGTCAAAAAGGGCCAGGATCTCCGCGCCCGTTTTGGAGTCCAGGTTGCCCGTGGGCTCATCGGCTAGGAGGATCGAGGGGTTGTTTACGAGTGCCCGGGCGATGGCCACGCGCTGGCGTTGTCCGCCGGAGAGCTCGTTGGGCTTGTGATGTACGCGATCGGCTAAGCCCACGGCCTCAAGGGCCCGCAGCGCGCGCGCTCTGCGTTCCGCATACGGCACCCCGGCGTAGATGAGCGGAAGCTCGACATTGCGCAGGCAGTCCTGACGCGGCAGGAGGTTAAAGGTCTGAAACACAAAGCCGATCTCTCGATTGCGGATCTCGGCTAGTTCGTTGTCGGAAAGCTCGCTCACCAGTTTGCCGTTCAGGTAGTATTCGCCCGACGTGGGAGTATCTAGGCAGCCCAGGATGTTCATGAGCGTAGACTTCCCTGACCCCGAGGGACCCATAATGGCCACGTATTCGTTGGGGAAGATCTGCAAGGTGATTCCGCGCAGCGCGTGTACAGGCTCAGCGCCCATGGGATAAACGCGTCTGATCTGGCGCAGGTCGATGAGGGGGCGTTCCGCGCTCATGGCTGTTCACTCCGGGTTGCCGCTGCCGTCTGGCCGCTTGGGCTTTGCGTCGGGTTGATCCTGATGCGGGAGCCGTCCTTAAGCAGGCGGTTTACGGCTCGGAAAGGCCCTACTACCACGCGTTCATCCCCGCGAAGGCCCGAGGTGATCTCGATGTAGCGGTCGTCGTTGATGCCCGTCTCCACGGGCTGCTGGCGGACCCGCTGGGATTCCACCACGAAGACCACGCGTTCCAGCTGCTCCTCGGCCCGGGCCGTATCCGAAGGGGCCCGGCCCGTTTTGCGGGAACGCACGGTCACGGCCTGAATGGGCACAGCCAAGGCCCCGCGCACCGTCCGGGTGCGGATGTCGACCGTGGCCGACATGCCCGGCCGCAGCCGGGGCATGGGGGTGGGGGGGAGCTCGTCCACTTTTAGGGTAGCCGTCGACACCGCCCCGTTTGGTCGGCGGTAGGACCCGTTGATGCGGATGCGCACGGGATACGTGGTTACTTGTTCTACAGTGCCCTGCAAGGTCGTTTTGGCGGAGTTGGCGATGTTGGTCACCTGGCCTACAAAGGTCATGTTCGGATAGGCGTCGACCTCGATGAGCGCCGTATCGCCTTCGCTTACGTGCACGATGTCGTTTTCGTTGATCTCCACGAGCACCTCCATCTGGTCCAACAGGGCGACGCGCATCATCTCGGTGCCGGCCATTTGGCTTGTGCCCACCACGCGTTCGCCGAGCTCGACGGAAAGTTGGCTTACCGTACCCGAGATGGGGGCGTAGATGTAGGTCTTACGCAAGTTGCTCTGGGCCTCCCGCAGCCGGGCTTGAGCGCTTTTGACCTGAAACTGCGCCGATTCGTACTGTGCGCGGGCCGACTCGTACTGAGCCCGGATCGTTTGATAATCGGCTTCCGAAACCACCCCCGAGCGATACAAAGCCTCGGCGCGCTGAAAATCGGTTTCAGCCTTTAGCAGCTGCGCTCGGGCCTGAGCCAGCAAGGCCCGCATCTGGTTGAGGGCTGCTTCGCTTTGCTCGGCTTGAGCCTGATAGAAATCGGGCTTAATCCGCGCCAGAAGCTGCCCCTGGCGCACCCGATCGCCCTCTTTGACGTAAAGCGCGATGATTTCGCCCGAGACATCGGGGGTGATCTTCACCTCGATCTCGGGTCGCACCTTGCCGGCGGCGGAGACGACCTGTGTGATGTCGCGTCTGCTGACCGATTCCACTTGCACCTCGATCGCCTCTGCCGAAGCATCGATCCAGCCCGCACTACGGCCGATCACGTATAGGAGCGTCAACAGTCCGGACGTCAGGCCGGTCCACAATAGGATTTTGCGTGTGGGGGAGCTTCGAGTGCGCCTCATAGTTGTTCGCCTCGGTTGGTGATCCTCCTACTGCACAAGTTGGGCTCGCCCTGCGTTAGCGGACCCCGAGGTCCGAGCGTCCCATGTAATAGTCGAGCATTTTGCGCTGAAACAGAAGCGAATAGCGCGCTTGCGCCTGCAAGGAGGCGGCTCGCACGTAGTTGGTGTTCGCCGTGGTGAGTTCCAACAGGGTGCCGGAACCTACCTGATAGCGCTCGCGTTCGGCTTGCAGGGCCTGCTCGGCGGCCCGCAGCTGCGCAGAGGCTACTTGCCAGCGCTTCTGCGCAGCTTGGTAATTAAGCAGCGCCTGCTGCAGCTCCAGGCGGATGTTTTGTTCCAGCTCCTGTAGCTCCCAGCGAGCGTACTCGTATTGGACCCGGTTACGGGCCACGTTGTTGGCTGTGAGCAGCCGATCAAAGATCGGGATTGAGATGCGCAGGCCTACCGAGGAATACACGTTCTGCCGCCAGAACTGATCCCCGAAGCGAATCGCCTCCAGCCGTTGGGTTTGAGGGTTAAAACGCCGCGCTAAGCTCGAGTAGCCCGACCCGTATGAAAAGGCCAGGTCTAGACGCGGCCAGTAGCCCGCCGTGGCTGCCCGTAGTCCGGCGCGGGCGGCCTCCAGGGCCAATTGGCGTTGGCGATAGTCGGATCGGCTCGCTAGCGCGGCCCGGTACAGAGCCTCAAGCTCGAAGCTCTCCGCCTCAAGCATCTGGGGGTCCGCTTCGGGGGGGACGAGCTCTAACCCCTCAAGGGAGTCTAGCCCGAGCAGCTGGGCCAGCCGAGCTCGATCCAGAGCTAGCCGGTTCTCCGCTTCGATTACGGCTAGCTCCTGCTGTGCCACCTGCGCTTGCTGCGCATATAGATCCGCCTGGGGCCGGACTCCCGAGCGGACGAGCTGTTCAATGCGCTCCAATTGCCCTCGCTGGGCTCGCAGGTTCTCCTGTTCGATGCGCAATAGTTCCTGATCCAGGAGAATCTGCAGAAAGCTCTGGGCTACGGAGAACACCACCGATTGACGGGCGCGCTCCAGCCCTGCCCGTTGCGATTCGAGCTCCTGTTCGGCTTGACGCCAGCCAAACCAGTCGGCGCCGCCGTTGAACAGATTCAGGCTCGCGTCTATGCTCGCGCTGAGTCGATCGCTTCGCTGGTCTGTGAGCTGTCCGGTGGTAAGATCGAATTGTCGGCCGAAATTGCGTCCCGAGGAGCTATTCGCGCTCACGTAGGGCAGGAAGTTGGCTACGCGTTGACGGCGTTGCACCTCGTAGAGCTCCAGCTGGGTTTCCGCTTTGCGGATTGTGAGGTTGCGCTCCAGGGCCACGCGCACGGCTTCTGGCAGCGTTAGCCGACGGGGTTGGGCCCATAAGCCCCCAGCCGAGAGCACGCAGGCGAACAAGCAAACTAGCAGGCGCATAGGAAACCTCCTGCTTGGGCGGGCAAGTCCGTTCGTTAAACGGAGCCCCCTTGGCGGAAGTTGCGGTTTGTTCCGCAAGGGGGATATTTTTGGCTTGCAAACCAAGAGCGTTCCCATGTCCGTCACCAGCGAAGTCGTACGCATTCGCCACCTGCGGCGCACGGTCAAAATCGTCGATCGGCAGGTGGGCCGAAACGCACAGCTCTATGCCCAGGCCATTGCTCAGATCCCGGACAAGGTCCGGCGTTATCCTCACCTGCGGGTACTGATCAGCATCATCGAGCAAGCCCATCCCGACTGGGCTCAGGCGCCGCAGAAGGATCGGCGCATCGCCGAGCTGATCCGCGCCATGGAGCCCTCCTTGGAAGTGGGCGAGCTGCTGGAAGTCGTGCGCGCCATGGAGCAGGAACGCCCCGATCATCGGGGGGGCAGGCCCCACTGAGCGTTCCTTTATGTCCTCATACCATACGGTGCGCCCGATCCGGGGGAGCTTAAGGGCGTCCGTGCGGGTGCCATCGGATAAATCCATTGCGCACCGGACGGCCCTGCTCGCCGCCTGGGCCGAGGGCCCCTCGGAGCTAGTGGGTTTTCCCAGAAGCCGCGATCCTCAGAGCACCTTGAGCTGCCTAAGCGCTCTCGGGGTGCCGGTGGAGTTTTCAGAGCCGGACCGGGTGCGCATCCGAGGCGTGGGGCTTAGGGGGTTTCGCCTGCGGGGACAGCTTTTGGACTGCGGCAACTCCGGCACCACGATGCGCCTGCTCTGCGGCATGCTCGTGGGACAGCGGGGATCCGTCACCCTAGACGGGGACGCCTCGCTGCGACGCCGGCCCATGGAGCGCGTGGCCGAGCCCCTGCGGTGCATGGGGGGGCGTATAGAGACCCAAGATGGGTGTCCACCTGTGCGCATCCAGGGCGCAGGCCGCCTCTGCGGGGCAACGTTTCGGCTCCCCATCCCCTCAGCCCAGGTGAAATCCGCGATCCTGCTAGCCGGCTTGCTGGCCGAAGGAGAAACGGTCGTCTTCGAAGCCTCACGCACGCGCGATCACACAGAACGCCTGCTGGGTCTAGAGCCGGTGCTGACTCCTGAGGGGTGGCGCATAGCCGTTCAAGGAGGTCGGTTGCGTCCCCAGGCCGGCCGATACGAGATCCCAGGCGACCCTTCGGCGGCCGCTTTCTGGGCCGCTGCGGCGGCGCTTGTTCCGGGCTCGGAGGTGGAGCTTCGAGACGTGGGCCTGAACCCCACGCGAACGGCCTTCTTGGAGCTGTTACGCCGGATGGGGGCGGAGGTGGAGGCTCATGTGGAACGCTGGATCGGCCGCGAGCCCGTGGGCCGGATACGGGTGCGGGCTTGCGGCCTGCGCGCTGTGCAGATTGGGGGCTCCGAGGTGCCCGCGCTCATAGACGAGCTGCCCGTAATCGCCGTTTTGGCCGCTATGGCCGATGGGGAAAGCCGCATCACGGGGGCTTCTGAGCTGCGCCTGAAGGAGTCCGATCGCATCCGCGCCATGACCGAGGGGCTGCGGCGCCTGGGGGCCCGCGTTGAGGAGCTGCCCGATGGATGGGCCTTCGAGGGGCCCATTCGAATGCGCGGAGGTCGTGTATCGGCTTATCAGGACCATCGGGTCGCCATGGCCCTGGCCGTTGCCGGCTTGCTGGCCGAAGGGGAGACGATCATCGAGGGGGCCGAATGGGTAGAGGTTTCCTATCCCGGCTTCTGGGAGACCTTGGAGCGCCTGAGCGCCTCCGCGGTTCCTTAGCGGCCCCCCAGCTTCTGTCTAAGACGAACGTTTTCAGGGTTGCGCTCTAGGGCGCGCCGCCAGAGCACGCGGGCCTCATCCAGACGTCCCACCTGCGTGTAGGCGTCGCCCAGGTGCTCCAACACCACGGGGCTGGCTTGGCCCGTCGCCACGGCCCGCTCCAGCCAACGGACGGCCTCCTCATAGCGGCCCATCTGAAAGTAGATCCATCCCAGCGTGTCCAGAAAAGAGGCGTTCTGAGGGTCTGCATCCACGGCCCGCAAGGCCATTGAGAGGGCGCGATCCAGCCGCCGCTTGCCCTCGGCCAGGTGATAGGCGTAGTTGTTAAGCAGAACCGGGTTTTCTGGATCAAGCCCTAAGGCGGCTTCATACAGGCTATCGGCCTCCTCGGTGGATCCGAGCTGCGCGTAGGCGTCGGCCAAGGCGCCCAAAAGCGGCGCCCGTAGCTCCGGCGACACCCCTTGCTCGACCACTTCCAGGCCCTTCCGCAGATGCGAAATAGCCTCTTGCGGACGCTGCTGCTCCAAATAGGCCGACCCCAAGAGCAGCAGCAAGGCCGGCTGTCCGGGATAGAGCTCAACGGCCTCTTGGCCTAGCCTGATGGCCGCATCCGCATCCCTAGCCTCAAGAGCTACTTGCACGGCCCGAAACCACATCTGCGGGTCTTGAGGATTGCGCGTTGCGGCCTTTTCCAGCAGCTTCAGGGCCTCTGCGGGTCGACCGAGACGGGCGCGGAGGTCCCCAAGCCAAAAGCTCAGTTCGGGCTGCTCCGGATCTTGCTCAAGTAGGACCTCCAGCAGCCGTTCGGCCTCCCCTAAGGTTCCCTCCTGAGATAGGGCGCGCCGATGGAGCAGCTCCCCCAGGCGCAGCCGGGAAGAGGCGCCTAGTCCTGGAGAGCGGACCAACGCCTCAAGCATCAGGCGCACGGAGTCCGTCCGGCCCAGCCTGTCCAGCAGTTCCACCCAGTCCAGTTGCGCCTCCACGTCCTGGGGGTCGGCCTGTTGAAGCACTCGGCGCGCCTCCTCCCACCGGCCCAGGTTCCAGTAGTGCTCTAGCAGTTGACGCCGGATTTGCGGGTGTTCCGGATCCGAGCGCCACCAGGCCTCCAGGGTTTTCAGCGCCCCCTCTGTATCGTCCACAAGCTGCAGCAGCTCCAATTTCCATCGGAAAAGCTCCGGCTCGGGTCCGCTCCGCGTAAGCAAGGTGTCCAGCGCGGCTAGGGCGCGCTCCACTTGATTGGCTTGCAGGTACAACTCCGCCAACGCCGACCACAAGTGCTTATCGCGCCGGAAGCGGGCCGCCAGCCGCTCATACTCGGCGATGGCGCGGTCCAGCAATCCGGCCTGGATGTACAGCTCAGCCAAAGTTTGTCGGTACCAGCGCGCATTTTGCTGCGCCGAGCGCATGGAGTCCAGCCGAACGGCTTGCTCTGCGTACCCAATCGCTTCGCGAAGTCGGCCGCGCCGCCCCAAAACTTGGGCTAGCGCGTGCAGGATGCCCGGCTCTTCGGGGTTGAGCAGCAGGGCCCTTGCGTAGCCCTCCTCTGCGGCCTCTAGATCATCCATAAGCTCCCGCGCGAGGGCTCGTGTGAAGAGCTCAAGGGCGCGCTCTTGGTCTGTGAGCGCCGGCCGGCCTAGCTCCAACACCTCAAGCTGGGGAGGAGTCGCCGGGGGTAGAGGACGATTCGCTGCGCAACCCCCAAGCAAGAGGAGCGCCACAAACAGCAGAGGCCCGATGCCGAACAGGCGCATATCATGAAAATAGCACCCTCTCCGGAGGTCGGCAATGGGGCCGTTGAATCCGGAGGCGAAATACCTGTACCATTGCGCTGAAACCGGCTCGGACCAGAAGGCATGCGCTTTACCCCTGTTGAGATCATCGCCAAAAAACGCGACCGCAAGCGCCTGAGTCGGGAGGAGATCCGGTTTTTCGTGCACGGCTTGCTCGATGGCACCGTGCGCGACTATCAGGCGGCGGCCTGGCTCATGGCCGTTTACCTCAACGGGCTGGACGCGGAGGAGACGCTGGCCCTAACGGAGGCCATGCTGCACTCGGGCCGGGTCATGGATTTGAGCGCCGTTCCGGGAATTAAAGTGGACAAGCACTCCACAGGCGGCGTGGGAGATAAGGTAACGTTGCTGCTGGTGCCCATTGTGGCCGCGGCCGGTGTGCCCGTGCCCACGATCTCGGGCCGCGGTCTGGGGCACACCGGCGGGACGCTGGATAAGCTGGAATCCATCCCAGGGTTTCGGACGCATCTGGCGCCAGAGGCCTACGAGCGCCAGCTGCGGGAGATCGGAGCCGTCATGATCGGGCAGACGGAGGAGATCGCGCCGGCGGATCGCGAGCTTTACGCCCTGCGCGACGTCACGGCCACCGTGGAGTCCATCCCCCTTATCGCGGCCAGCATCATGAGCAAGAAGCTCGCCGAGGGTATCGATGCGCTGGTCTTGGACGTCAAAGTCGGACGCGGGGCTTTTATGAAAACGCGGGAGCGCGCTCGGGAGCTGGCCCAGACGCTGGTTGCGATCGGCCGGGGGGCGGGCAAACGCACCGCGGCCTTGCTTACGGATATGGACACCCCGCTAGGCAGGACCATCGGCAATTGGCTCGAAGTGGAGGAGGCGATCGAGTGCCTGCGGGGGGCTCAAGGGGCGCCGGATCTTCTGGAAGTGACCTATGAGCTGGCCGCGTGGATGTTCTGGCTGGCTGAGCGCGTCTTGAGCCTAGAGGAGGGGCGCAGGCTGGCCCAGGAGATGCTTCAATCGGGCCAGGCCTTTGCGAAGTTCCGTCAGATCGTACAGGCCCAAGGCGGAGATGTGCGCTACGTCGAAGAGCCCGAGCGCTATCCGCGGGCAACCCAGCAGACGGCGCTTCGCGCCCCCCGCTCCGGCTACGTGGTCGACCTCGACGCCTGGGCCTTCGCCTGGGCGGCCCTAGAGCTGGGCGCGGGCCGCTATCGTAAAGAGGAGGCCATCGACCCCACCGCCGGTATTCGGCTCAACTGCGGGCTTGGTGCATACGTACAAGCCGGTGATCCGGTCGCGGTGCTTTACGCGGCCACCCCGGAGCGCCTGGAGCGCGCTTTAGCGCGCCTGCGTGAGGCGGTGCGCATAGCGGATGCGCCTCCGGAGCCGCGCTCCCGCCTGTTAGAGGTCATCAGCTGATGCGGTTCCGAAGAAGTTTGGCTATCTTAAATAGCGAGAAACGTCCGAATTAGAGGATCGACCCATGTGGCGGCGATTTGTGCGCGCCCTCAAGGCCCTGCTGGGCGGGCTGATCCGGGGTCTTGAGGACCCCCGGCTCATCTTGGAGCAGAACATCCGGGAGCTCAACGATCAGCTCCCCAAGATGAACGAGAACATCGCCACCGTTAAGGCGCACGTCTTGCTTCTGGAACGGGAGGCCAAGCGTCTGGAGGCCGAGCTCGAAGACCTGGCTGCGCGCATCCGTGCCGCCCTCGAAGCGGATCGGGAGGACGTGGCCGAGAACTACGCTATCCGACTTGAACAGGCCCGCGGGGCGCTGGATCGCACCCGTGAGCAGCTGCGTCTAGCCCAGCAGGCATATGAGAAGGCTGTGGAGATCAAGAAGGCTTTCATGCGGGAGCGCGAGCGCAAAATCAGGGAGGCCCAGGAGGCCTTGCGCGAATACGGGCGTGCCAAATGGCAGGCCAAGGTGGCCGACGCGCTTGAGTCCTTCGAGGTGGCCGGTATCGACCAGACACACCAGGAAATGATCGGCCGCATTCGCGAGGAGGCTGCGCGCCAGGAGGCGCGCATGGAGATGGCCTTGGAGGGCGCGGATCGAGATCGGATCCGCATAGAGGAAGAAGCCGAGCGGCTCCGGGCCCGCGAGCTCATCAAGCAGTTTAAGTGGGAAATGGGACTGGAGCGCAAGCGGGAGCCGGAATCTCCCCAAGCCGAACCGGAGCGAACCGCGGAGCAGGAGAAAACGGTCGGCCGAATCCGAACACGCTCCTAACTTATGGGACCGAAACGAGGTAAGAAGCCCGGGCGGCCCGCCCCAAACGGGCTTCGGCGGTGACAGCTCCAAATGCCGACTGCACGCGAAGGGCTCAACTTCGTCAAAGAGGCCTTTCTGTTACCCTGGAATCTTGGCTTTCTGGCGGCGGCAGGGGCCTGGACCTTCTTCAACCCGCAGTGGTTTGAGGCCACCTGGACCTTGGTGGCGGGCTTGGAGCTCCTGTATTTGGGTCTGCTGTCACGTTCCAGGCGCTTCCAGCGGTGGGTGGAGACCCGCAGAGGACGCCTGCAAAGGCCGCTTGGGGAGCGAGAGCTGCTCTTGAGTTTGGACCGCGAGCGGCAACGCCGCTTCGTATCCATGCGCAAGCTTCTGGAAACCATCGAGGCCCAGTACACCCAATACTCCGGCCCCTCCCGGGCGCTATTGGCGGCCCACGGACGCAAGCTGGAGGCGCTTCTGGGGGCTTATCTCCGCCTTCTGGTGGCCGAACACCGCTACGCGACCTACCTAAGCACACACGCAGAGGGGGAGATCCTGGGGGCCATCCGGGAGCTAGAGGCGAGCATCAAGGACGATCCGCCCAAAATGCAGCAGCTCAAGGGGCGTCGCCTGGAGGTACTGCGTAAGCGCTTGGAGCGTTACCAGCAGGCCCGCGAGCAAGTCCAGATTGTGCACGCGCAACTGGAGACGATCGAGGACGTCTTCCGTTTCGTGCACGAACAGGCGCTTACCATGAGGGACCCTGAGGCCGTTGAGCTGGAGCTGGATAATCTGCTCGAAGAGGTTCAAGAGACCGAGGGGACCGTTAAAGCCATGGAGGCGCTTTTCGCGCCCCTCGCCTTGCCCTCGGAGCATGCTGAAGAAGACGATTCAAAGCCCTTATTCCGTCGAAACCGAACGAGGGTTCGTTAAGCTGGGATCAAGCCATGTACCAGAGCCTCTTATGGGAGCTGGCCGAGGGGATCGTGACGCTCACGATCAACCGGCCCCAGGTGCTGAACGCCCTCAATGAGGAGGTGCTGCGGGAGCTGGAGGCGGCTTTTACGCGCATCTACGCCGAGCCCGAGGTGCGCGGGGTGATCCTGACCGGGGCCGGGCCGAAGGCCTTCGCCGCCGGCGCCGATATAGCCGAGCTCAGCCAACTGGATGGGCTGCGCGGTTGGGAGCAGGCGCGCCGCGGACAACGCCTATTGGACCAGATCGAACGCTGCCCGAAGCCGGTGGTGGCGGCCGTAAATGGCTATGCCCTGGGCGGAGGCTGTGAGTTGGCCATGGCGGCCCATGTGCGCTTTGCCTCGGAGATCGCCCAGTTCGGGCAGCCGGAGGTCAACTTGGGCCTCATACCGGGATACGGGGGCACGCAGCGGCTTGTACGCCTGGTAGGGCGCGGTCGGGCTTTGGAGCTGTTGCTCAGCGGAGAACGCATTTCGGCCCAGCGCGCCTATGAGATCGGGCTCGTCAATCGGGTGGTGCCGGCCGATCGCCTGCTCGAGGAGGCGCGCTCTTTCCTGAAAGCTGTGCTCAGCAAGGGCCCCGTAGCCGTGCGCCTCATTCTGGAGGCCGTGCAGGCGGCGGATCTGCCTCTGGAGGCCGGCCTGGCCCGGGAGGCTGAGCTTTTCGGATTGGCCATGACGACGCGCGATTTTCGAGAGGGTACGCGCGCGTTTCTGGAAAAGCGTCCGCCCGTCTTCGAGGGGCGTTAAACGCACCGCGATGGGCGACCTGGTGCTGGCCCTGTTGGGACTGCTGCTGGCGGCCTTCTGCGCGCTTTTTGCGCAAGCTTATGGGCAGGCTACGCGGGCCTGGGCGGAGCTCATGGGGCTGCGCACCCCAAAGGCGACGGCCGCCTTGGAGCTCCTGCGACATCCCGACTGGTATCGTCACGGGGCCTGGCTTGGCCGCATACTCGGAGGCGTAGCCTACGCCTGGGGCGCATGGGGTGCTCTGGAGCCCCACGTGGGACAGCTCTGGGTTTTCTTGCTGGAGCCCTATCGCACCCTGTGCACGGGGCTTAGCGGGGCCGTGCTATTGGGGGTGGCCTATTACGTTCTGGCCTGGCTCCTGCCCTCTTTAGCGGGCAGGTACGGGGCCGATCGGCTCGTGCTGCCGCTGGCGTATCCCGGCCGAGCCCTCGTGTATCTGTTTTATCCGCTCATCTATGCGCTGGGCCGACGAGAGGAGCAAGGCCTCGGAGATCCCCCGCTTGATCTGGCTCCGCAGACAACCGCTTTCCCGGATCCCGCCTTTTCAGAGTCCCTATGGCTGGAGCGTGTCCTAGCCCTTGGCGAACGACGCCTAAAAGACCTCATGGTGCCCCGGACTGAGATCGAGGCCCTGGAGGAGCACAGCTCGGTTTCGGAGGCGATCGCGCGCTTCCGCCAGACCGGCTATTCGCGCCTGCCCGTCTATCGGGAGACCATCGATACGATCATCGGACTGGTTAAAGTGCAGGACCTGTTTCGGCGGCCGGAGCGGATCTTGGATGTGCTGCGGCCCGTGCTCTTTGCTCCTGAATCCAAGCCCGCCGCGGAGATGCTCCTTGAATTTCGCCGCACGGGCCAGCACATGGCCATCGTGCTAGACGAGTACGGCGGAACAGCCGGGCTGATCACCTTGGAGGATCTGCTCGAAGAACTCGTCGGCGATATCCAGGACGAATACGACGAAGAGGAGCTCGTATTGCGACGCCTCAATCCCCACACGTTCATCTTGAGCGGAAGGGCCTCGGTTGAGGAGCTCAACGCCCGTTTTCGGCTCGGCATCCCGGAAGGCGACTACGAGACGCTGGCCGGCTACATCATGGATCGCCTGGGGGTGATCCCAAAGGTAAACGAAGAGTTCGTGCTGGACGACCGGTTCCGCGTTATCATCACGCGCGCCACCCCTTCGCGCATCGATCTTGTTAAGCTCATCCTCCTATCGCCTCAAGAGCGCGCCTAATCGGTTGCGCAGAGCCTCCGGGCTCGGCTATATTTGCGCTCTGTAGCTCGTCTAGGAAGGTTAGGCCCCATGCCCAATACGAAATCAGCCGCCAAACGCGCTCGGCAGAGCCTGAAGCGATACTTGCGCAACCGAGCGCAGCGCTCTAAGATGAAGACCCTCATCAAAAAGGTGCTGCGCGCTAGCTCGCGGGCCGAAGCGGAGGCCCTTTACCGAGAAGCTCAGGCGGTCATCGATCGGCTGGCCACGAAAGGGCTTATCCATAAAAACAAGGCAGCTCGCAAGAAAACCCAGCTAGCGCATCATATCGCCCGGCTGCCCGCCTGAGCCGATTGTTCTGTTCACCCTGGACGGTAGTCGTCCAGGGCTTCGCGTTTTTGCACCCCTTCAGGGCTGGCTCGTATCTTCGCTAAGTCTAGCCAGCCCGCGGCGCATGATCTTCACCCGACGCCCTACGCATCGACGTTTTGAGTACCACCCCCGTTACTATGATCCCACTCGCGAGCAGAGCCTGCGCGAGCGACTAGCCCGGCAGCGAGCGCGCCTACTGCGCCGCCGGCGCCGCGCCCCTCTGTCGCTATTGTGGATGATCGCGCTGCTGTTGATGGCCCTGTATCTGTATTGGCGTCTGTGAGGGGGTATGGCGGGCGTAATCCGTCGGTTGCCGGAACCTCTTGTAAACCAGATCGCGGCCGGGGAGGTGGTGCAACGCCCCGCCTCTGTGGTGAAGGAACTGTTGGAGAACGCCATCGATGCCGGAGCCAATAGAATCGAAGTTCATGTTCGGGATGCGGGCAAGAGCCTCGTGCAAGTTATAGACAACGGCTGCGGCATGAGCGCCGAGGATGCCGTACTCTGTTTTGAGCGACATGCCACGAGCAAAATCGCCCGGCTGGAGGACTTACAGGCTATCAGCACACTTGGGTTTCGGGGGGAGGCGCTGGCTTCCATCGCGGCCGTTGCTCAGGTGGAACTGCGCACCCGACGCCCCGAGGACGCGTATGGAACCTGTGTGCGCATCGAAGGGGGGCGCCTCAAGGGCGTTGAGGCCTGCTCGGCTCCCGTGGGCACCTCGGTTTCGGTGCGCAATTTGTTCTACAACACCCCCGCCCGCAGGCGTTTTTTAAAGTCCGATGCCACCGAGTGGAGGCATATCCTGAACGTCTTTCGGCGCCTAGCGCTCTGCTACAGCC
This sequence comes from Bacteroidota bacterium, assembly GCA_025059945.1. Taxonomy (NCBI): domain Bacteria; kingdom Pseudomonadati; phylum Bacteroidota; species Bacteroidota bacterium. The sequence goes on along the minus strand of JANXDC010000010.1, from coordinate 89,993 downwards.
GTATCGCCTTCACGTTGTTCTACCAAGGGGAGCCCGTCTACGTGCTTCCTCCGGAGGCGCTCCTGGATCGGCTGGCCCGTCTCTTGGAGCCGTCTGGGCCTGAAGACTGGGTGGCGGTTCGGGAGGAGACCCCCTACGTTGCGCTGCAAGGTTACGTGGCCAAACCCGTCTTTTCTCGCATAAGCCGTGGGGAGCCGTTCTGGTTTGTTAACGGCCGCTATGTGCGGCATAGGCCCCTGGATCATGCCGTATACAGCGCCTATGGTGAGCTCATCCCCAGGGAAAGCCACCCTCCGTTTGTGCTTTTCCTGACGTTAGATCCCCGCCATGTGGACGTCAACGTGCACCCCACAAAGGAGGAGGTTAAATTCGACGACGAGCCGGCCCTCCACGCCGTGGTGCGAGCGGCGGTGCGGCGCGCTCTGGGGGAGGCCCGTGTAGTCCCTGAGGCCGTCTGGTATGGCGCGCGCCTTGTGGAACGGACCGGCCCTCCCCCAAAGACGGAGTTCGGCACCGGGCCATCGGGATCCGCGCTGCCGAAGACCGCTCTCATGCCTCAGGGCGTCCTTCGACCCCTGTCCGCCCCATACTCAGAGGCTTGCCGGGATTCAGCAGAGGGCGATCGCGCTTCCGCGAAGCCCGAAAAGCCCCTCGAGCCCAAAGAGGCCTGGGATCCCCTACAGGAGGCTCGGCTATTCTGGCAATTACACAACCGCTACATCTTGGTGCAGATCCGCTCTGGGGTGCTTATCGTCGACCAGCACGCGGCTCATGAGCGGGTGCTTTATGAGCAGGCCCTGCACGCCTTAGAGGGTGGTCTTCCGGCTACGCAACAGCTATTGTTTCCGCATACCCTAGTGCTCCCTCCGGAGGACTTTGAGTTGCTCAAGGAGTTGGCACATGATCTGTGTCGTCTTGGCTTTGTGCTGAAGTGGGGAGCTGGACGCCAGGTTAGCCTGCTCGGGGTACCCGCAGAAGTGCGTCCAGGGCGCGAGCAGACGATCCTGCAAGAGCTCTTGGCCCGCTATAAACGTTATCAGCACGCAGAGGTCTCCTCCTCCAGCCGAGAGGCCCTGGCTAAAGCTTTGGCCTGCCAAATGGCCGTTAAATCGGGCGACGTCCTGAGTCCGTCGGAAATGGAATCCCTGTTGCATCACCTTTTCGCCTGCCAGATGCCGTATGCGTGCCCCCACGGGCGGCCCACGATCATTCAGCTCACCTTGGAGGAATTGGATCGTCGTTTTGGTCGCATCGGACACCTGGAAAGAGCCTAGGGATATGGAAAATCTTACGATCATCCGACACGCGCTCATTCAGCGCAACCTGACCGCGCTGCGGGATCGGCGCACCTCACACGGGGAGTTTCGCCGTCTTCTGCATCAGACGGCCGCTTTGCTCGCCTACGAGGTTTTGCGCGATCTACCCGTTCGCCCCGTGCCCATAGAAACCCCCCTAGAACCCACCGTGGGGTATGTGTTGGATACGGAGGTTATCGTCGTGCCGATCCTGAGGGCCGGACTGGGCATGGTGGACGGGTTCGTGCAATACTTGCCCGAAGCGCGCATCGGGCACCTGGGCATGTATCGCGATGAGGCCACCCACCGGCCCGTGGACTACTACGCCAAACTGCCTCCTGGGTTGGAGGAGGCTTGGGTGATTCTGGTCGACCCCATGCTCGCCACCGGAGGTAGCGCCGATGACGCCTTGAGCGCGCTGAAGGCCCGAGGGGCGCGCCAGCTGCGCTTCGCTTGCTTGGTGGCCGCTCCCGAAGGCGTGCGGCGGCTGGCGGACCGGCATCCGGATGTGCGCATTTACGCCGCCGCGCTCGATCGGGAGCTGAACAGGAGCGCTTTCATCTTGCCCGGTCTGGGGGATGCGGGCGATCGCGCTTTCGGCACCTGAGGGGGATTTCGGTTTTGCCCCTCGGGGGAAAAATCGCCCTCGCCTTCGCCCAGAAAGCTTGCGGCGAACGGCGAAACCGGCGCGCTAGGACGTCGGTACGGTTCTTGGTATAAAGTTGCTCGAGGCAAGACAAGGAGTCGAAGGCATGTCCTTCTCCGTACGGGGGATCACGCCGCGTACCCATGTAATCGCCGTGGGCAAGGCCCTGGACTACCGCAACGCGCAGGAGTTCAAAAACCTGATAGACGCCTTGTTGCAGGCGGGCGTGTTGAACCTCATCCTGGACTTTTCCAATACGGGCATCCTGGATTCCACCGGTCTGGGGGCGATCTTCTCCGCCTATCGGAAGATAACTCCAAGGGGCGGACATATCGTCTTCGCTAACCTCTCTCGACCGGTGCAGATGGTCATCGAGCTCACGCACACCAACCGGATCTTCAAAATCTTCCCCACGGTCGAGGCCGCTCAGGCCGCGCTCATGCCGGCTAAGGCCTCGTAAGTACGGCGAGCTGCGATGGGATGCGTCCGCATGCGCTTCCACAACCTCGAAACCATAACGGAGGAGCTCCTTGATCAATTCGCCCATTGGCTCGCACAGCCCGATGGGCTTATGCGCGTCTTAGGGGAAGAGGGGCTATTGAAGCTGCGGCTTATCGTGCACGAATGGGTGGCCAACCTCGTAGAACATGCCGTCTTTAACGGAAAAGGCCCGGAGATCGTACTGGAGTTTGAGACCACCGAGCCCCGAGGTGTCTGCTGTCGGATTTACGACAACTCCCTGGGTTTTGATTGGGATCGTTGTGCGCAGCAATCTGCGGCCTTGGATGACTTGGAGGCCGAACGGGGTCGGGGATTGGCCTTCATCCAAGCCCTCTCTAAGCGCGTGCTCTATCAGAGTCGAGAGGGGTGGAACTGCTTTCAGGTGTGGGTGGAGGGATGAGCGAGCACGCGCCTACGATTCTCGTGGTTGAAGATGAGCCAACCGTACGGCGACTGCTCCAGTACAGCTTAGGCAAACGCTATCGGGTGCTAGTGGCCACCAATGGGATGGAGGCCTTGGAGCTGATTCAGCAGGATCCCCCTGACCTGATCATCTCCGACATCATGATGCCCGTTATGGATGGCTATGAGCTACAGCGGCGGCTGCAGGAGCGTGAGCCTACGCGGGCGATCCCGTTTATTTTTCTGACCGCCAAAGCCGATGAACATTCGCGCCGACAGGGCATACGCATGGGGGCCGATGATTATCTGGTTAAGCCCTTCGACATAGAGGAGCTCCTGATCCGTGTGGAAAGGCTTCTGGAGCGCACGGCTCTGTATCGGTCCCAGTTGGATATGCGGCTGAGCCAGGACTTCTCCCGGCGGCTCATGCCCGAGGGCCTGCCCGACGTTCCCGGCTATAGGCTCAGGCTCTACTACGACCCCCTGCAAACGGGAGGAGGGGACCTGTTTGACTGGATGGCCCTGGAGGGGGGGCGATTCCTCTTCGTCGTGGGCGACGTTATGGGCAAAGGGGTGCAGGCAAAGTTTTACGCCTTCAGCTTCATGTCCTATATCCGGGGGACACTTCGGACGCTAGCTGAAGGTGAAGCCTCCCCAGGGGCGCTGCTTACGCGTCTTAATCGGATCTTGATCAAAGACCACATCCTACAGGACACCTTTGCTTCGCTGCTGGTGGCTATACTCGATCCCGTACGGCATGAGCTGTCGCTGGCCAACGCGGGGCACTGCCGGCCGCTGTTTTATTGGAACGGTCAAGTTTGGTTTGCGCAAGAAGGGAACCTGATCTTGGGTCTGGACCCCCAAGCGACTTATTCGGAGCTTCGGCGCGTTCTGGAGCCTGGTATGAGCGTGCTTTTGTACACGGACGCCCTGCTAGAGCTCCCCGTGGGCGCCGAAGCGCAGCTAGGGGAGGAGGGGCTGGCCCAGGCGGTGGAGGCGGCCTATCGGCCCGGGGTCGAACCCAGGAGCTTGGTAGAGCACATCCTTCAGGCGAGCCCCGAGAGACGATTCCGGGATGATGCCCTGTTGCTGCTTCTGGAGCGCTTGAAGTAAGCCCCATCCTGCGGCTTAGCCGATGCGGGCCAGTTCCAGCGGGAGCCCATATCGGGTGCGCAATAGCTCAGCCAACTCTCGATGTGCGGGCTCCGCGAGGCTAGGGTCGCGCTCGATCAGCGTCAAGGCCGCTTCTCGCGCTTGTTGCAGGATCGCTTGATCCGTGAGCAGGTTGGCCATTCGCAGCTCAGGGAGGCCCGTCTGCCGGGTTCCGAAGAAATCGCCGGGTCCACGCAGCTCCAAGTCGCGCTCGGCTAGGCGAAACCCATCTGTGGTTTCCAGAAGCACCCGCAGGCGCGCCTCCGCCTCGGGGCTTCGGGGGGAAGAGGCCACAAGGAAGCAGTGCGCCCGCTCCGATCCTCGGCCGACGCGGCCGCGCAGCTGATGTAGCTGGGCCAGCCCAAAGCGCTCGGCGTGCTCGATTACGATCACCGTGGCGTTGGGTGCGTCGATGCCCACCTCGATGACCGTGGTGGCGACCAGGATGTCGAGCTCGCCGGCCTTAAAAGCGCGCATGACGGCCTCTTTTTCCCCAGCCGGCATGCGACCGTGCAGCAGCCCCACGCGTCGATGGGGAAAGCGCGCGCGGATTTGCGCATACCCCGCCTGGGCGTTCCGAAGGTCCAAGGCCTCGGATTCCTCCACGAGGGGATAGACGATGTAAGCCTGCCGACCCCGGGCCAGCTCGCCCTCCAAAAAGCCATACAGCGCCTCGCGCTGTGTCTCCGATACCAAGTGCGTGCTGACGGGTTTTCGACCTCGGGGTAGCTCGCGGATTGTGGACACATCGAGGTCGCCGTACAGGGTGAGGGCCAGCGATCGGGGTATGGGCGTCGCGGTCATGACCAACAGATGCGGGCACGATCCCTTACGCCGCAGCGCGGCGCGCTGCAGCACCCCGAAACGATGCTGCTCATCGATGACCACAAGCCCCAGACGGTGAAAACGCACGTCCTCTTGGATGAGCGCATGCGTGCCCACGAGGATCTGGATCGCACCTGTGCTGATCGCCTCCAGCAGGCGCGCCCGTTCGGCGCGCCCAAGGCTGCCCGTAAGCAGGCCAATCTGCACATCGATGTGCCCGATGTGCTCTTGCAACACGCTGTAGTGCTGTTCGGCCAGGATCTCCGTGGGGGCCATGAGCGCGGCCTGATAGCCCGAGTCCAGGGCCAAGAGCATGGCGGCGATAGCCACAATGGTTTTGCCGCTTCCCACATCGCCCTGAAGCAGTCGGTTCATCAGGCCTCCCCTTCGCACATCCCGATAAATGTCCCGGATGGCCTGTTTTTGCCCCTCCGTCAGGACAAAGGGCAAGCGCTCATAAAAGGCCCGAAACCGGGGTCCGGCTCGTTCAAAAACGGGGCCTCGTTGGGGTTGCGCTCCTCCCCCGTAGCGGGACCAAGCCAAGAGCAGCTGCAGGGTGAACAGCTCATCGAATTTGAGCCGGCGCTGGGCCTCCTCCAGAAGGGCCCAGCTTGGCGGGATGTGCACGGTGATCAAGGCCTCTTGCAGGGGCATGAGCCCGTAGCGGGTCCGTATCCATTCCGGAAGCGGATCCGGCAGCGGAGGCAGGGGCTCCTCCAGCAGCCGCCGCAGAAGCCGGCGGATGCCGACGCTGTTCAGGTTGACCCGTTCCAGGGCCTGTGAGCCTGGGTACAGGGGTATGATCGCGCCTGTGCGAAGGGGGGGATCCGAATCCCCCTCCAGCTTGTCGTAATCCGGGTGCACCAGCTGCAGGCGAGCCCCGTAGCGTTGCGGCACCCCGTGAAAGGCCACCCATTGGCCGGTCTGAAATTGCTTGCTGATCCAGGATAGTCCCTGAAACCAGACGCAAACAAGCTGTCCGGTGCCGTCATCCAGCAGGACTTCAAAGCGGCTCCGCCCCCGCAGCCCCTCCACGAGCGCCTGGGCCCGCACCTGGCCCAAGACCGTCACCCCGCCCTGCTGGGGCTGCAGCTCCCGGATGGGAACGATCGTGCTGCGATCCAGGTAACGTCGGGGCAGGTACCAGAGCAGATCCCTGAAGGTCCGCACTCCCGCGGTCGCCAGGGCCCGGGTGCGTTGAGGACCTACTCCTTTTAAGTGTTCGATGGGAGTGTGCCAAGAGCGCATCGGTGCGCCATTAAATATATGGCGCCAGCCGGAGCGGCGTTACTGCACTTCTACTTCGGTGACCGAAGCCGCCGAGGTCTTGGGCTCCGGCTCTGGAGGAGCGAAGCGCTGCTGCGGATCGGCTATCGGTTTGGGCTCAAGGGCCAGCTCCAATACCTCTTCTACGCGCCAGACCCAGTGGAACTGCAGCTCCCGACGGGCCTCCTCGGGTACGTCCTCCAGGTCCTTTTCGTTGCGGGCCGGCAGGATGACCCGGCTGATGCCGGCGCGGCGGGCGGCCAGGACTTTCTCCTTGATCCCCCCAACGGGCAAAACCAGCCCGCGCAGGGTGATCTCCCCGGTCATGGCCACATCGGATCGGGCGCGGCGCTGCGTAAGCAGCGACACCAGGGCGGTTAGGATCGTCACCCCGGCCGAAGGGCCGTCCTTGGGAACGGCTCCGGCGGGCACGTGCACGTGCACGTCCCAGTGCTTGAAAAACGACCACGCAAGGCCTAGCTCTCGGGCGTGGGCTTTGACGTAACTCCAGGCGGCCTGGGCGGACTCCTTCATCACCTCGCCGAGTTGTCCGGTCAGGATAAGCCGGCCCGAGCCCGGTATGGCCGTGGCCTCGATGAAGAGCAGATCCCCTCCCGTGGGGGTCCAGGCTAGCCCCGTGGCCACGCCGGGCGTTTCCGTGCGTTCGGCCACCTCGTTGAAGTATTTTTCCGGGCCCAGGTAGCGCCTGACGGCGCCTTCGTCTATGGTTACGGATTGCGCTAGCTCGCCCGTGGCCACCTCCTTGGCCACCCCGCGGCAGATGGCCGCAATCGAGCGCTCTAAGTTTCGGACCCCTGCCTCGCGCGTATAGTCCTGGATGAGCTTCCGAATGGCCCCCTCCGCGAAGTGGAGCTGATCCGGCTTAAGCCCGTGCTCGGCTAGCTGCTTCGGGATGAGATGCCGGCGGGCGATCTGCAGCTTGTCCTCCTGGGTGTAGCCGGGGATTTCGATGATCTCCATGCGATCTCGCAGGGGCGTTGGGATCGTATCCAGGTAGTTGGCCGTGGCGATGAACATCACGCGCGAGAGATCAAAGGGCAGCTCTAGGTAGTGATCGCTAAAGGTCGCGTTTTGCTCCGGATCGAGTACCTCTAGCAGGGCCGAAGCCGGGTCCCCTCGGAAATCCAGTCCCAGTTTATCGATCTCATCGAGCATAAAAACCGGGTTGGCCGTGCCGGCTTTGCGCAGGCCCTGGATGATCCGGCCGGGCAGGGCGCCCACGTAGGTGCGCCTGTGGCCCCGGATCTCCGCCTCATCGCGCACCCCGCCTAGGGAGATGCGCACGAACTTGCGCCCCAAAGCGCGGGCGATGGATTTGCCCAACGAGGTCTTGCCGACACCAGGAGGGCCGTAGAAGCACAGAATCGGCGCCTTCATGTCGCCTTTAAGCTTCAGCACGGCCAAATACTCCAGGATGCGCTTCTTGACCCGCTCCAGATCGAAATGATCCTCGTCCAGGATCTCCTGAGCGCGCTTCAGATCCAATACGTCCTCGGAGTACTCCTGCCATGGCAGATCCAGGATCCAATCGATGTAGTTGCGCGTGACCGTGTACTCCGGCGACATGGGGGGGATGCGCTCCAGGCGCTTGAGCTCTCGCTCTAGGGTCTGCCGGGCCTCTTCGGGGAGGGCTTTTTCGACCGCGCGCTTGCGCAGCTCCGCCAGCTCGGCTGTGGGCCCGTCGGCCTCCCCGAGCTCCTCTTGAATCGTCTTTAGCTGCTGACGTAGAAAATACTCCCGCTGCTGCCGTTCGATGTCGGAGCGGACTTTATTGCGGATCTCCTCACTTAGCCGCAGCACCTGAAGCTCGCGGTTGAGGTGCTCTAAGATCATCTCCGCCCGCTGTTCCAAAGACCGCACCTCCAGAAGCCGCTGCTTTTCGGCGACCGACAGCTGCAGGTTCGAGGCGATGAAGTGAATCAGGAAGGCCGGGTTTTCAATATTCTGGATCGCATAGGCGGCATCGTTGGGAATGTTGGGCGATAAGTTGATAATCTGCGTGGCGAGCTCTTTGATCGAGCGCACCAGGGCCTCCAGCTCCATGGTGTGGGTGAAGGCCTCCTCTATGGGCTCGATCCGTGCTACGAGATAGGGCTCTGTCTGGAGGTAGTCCAAAATGGCGAAGCGCCGTCTGCCTTGGATGACTACGCTCTGTGAGCCGTCGGGCACGCGGATGATCTTGAGGACCTTGACTATCGTACCCACTTGATATAGGTCCTCCGGACCCGGATCATCGACGTTGGGGTCCTTTTGTGCCACCACGCCGACGAGCTGATCCCGTTCAACGCTGTCTCGCAGCAGGCGTAATGACTTTTCCCTTCCCGCCGTGATGGGAACTACAACACCCGGGAAGAGAACGGTATTGCGAAGCGGCAGAATAGGCAAGGCATCGGGAAGGGGCTCCCAATGCCCCCCTTCTTCCTCTTCTTCCCCGCTAGGCAGCGGAAGACCTTGCTCCCAGTCTTCGTCGCGTAACCACAGAAACGGCTTCATGCGCGGAAGCCCCACATCTAATGCGCAGGCTCGAGAATGGCAAAAGCTCTGCCGCGGCCTCCTAGTGAGCCATTTCGGCAGCTCTATGCTCCAAAAGAATAAGATGGCTGCCACTGCGGCAGTGATTAAGAAATCCGCATCCGTCCTCGGCGGACTTGACAAGCTTAAAAAAACCGCTATATTCCCCGCCGTCATGATGTCGGCCTAGCGAGCGGAACCTGAGCGCGCCCACGTGGATATTTAAGGTGGCGATGCGAATCCGAGCCGCCCAGCATAACCTGAACGGCCCCAGGCTGATGGAGCGGGCAGACTCCGGCACGGCTCCGTTCAATTGGAGGCAGACCATTCAGTAACGGGTTGTTACATACCCCGAGCGCGCCCCTCGCGCCAGCTCCGGCCTTAGAGCAGCGCAGGGCGGGTCTTCTCCACGTGCGGGTGCTCGTACTCAATCACGACTACCGTCCCCTTACGATTTGCTCGGTGCAACGCGCCATCGGCCTGCTATGCTGCCGTAAGGCGGAGCTGTTGGCCGCGCGGGATGGGTATTTCCTGCACTCTCCCAGCACGCGCCTGCCGCTGCCCAGCATCATTCGGCTTCGGTATTATGTGGCGATCCCGCATAAGCGCGTCATGCTCTCGCGCCGAAACGTCCTGCGCCGGGATGGATTCCGCTGTCAGTACTGCGGCAGCCGAGAGCGGTTGACCGTTGATCACGTCGTGCCCAAATCCAAAGGGGGCACGGATTCTTGGGAGAACCTGGTCACGGCTTGTACGGCGTGTAACAACCGCAAAGGGAATCGCACCCCTGAAGAGGCCGGCATGCGGCTGCTGAGGCGCCCCTTCCGCCCCAGTCATATTCTTTTTCTGCGCGCTTCTGCGGGCAATTTCGAGGAGTCCTGGAAGCCTTATCTGTTCATGTGATATAGGCCTCGAGCCCAGAGGGAAAGGAGCCCCAATGTTCGGGGTAGACACGTGCGCCTGGGCCCATCAGGAGGCCTTAGGCAAGCTCGGTCCCTACGCTTACGTCTTGACGACTCTGAGCCCTCAAGGGCCTGCTCAAACGCCCTCACCCGCTATGGCCTTCACCCTCTTCGCCGTGGTTCCAGGAGCGGGTCAGCTTTACACGGGGCGAGCTCTGCCAGCCGCGCTCTTTGCGTTCGCCGAGGCTCTGGCTTGGCTAGGGGTGGCATATTACCGGGCCCAAGGCCAGAAGGCCTTCGAGCGCGTGCACGCTTGCGCGCGCCAGCATTGGAGTGTGGTGCGCTATGCGCAATGGCTTAACGGCTACTCTGGCCAATAGTGGTCCCTCCATTACCATTCGGAGGGCAGCCTACAGGGGACGGGAGGTGGGATTGGGCGCTAGTGGATCTGCGCGAGCTCAATGCAGCCGAGGCTCGGGCCCGCTTTCCTAACGGGATGCCGTTCTCCCACCGGCTTTCGTCCTATGGGTCGCAGCAGTACTACGGGCGCATCGGCAAATTACTTCCAATTCGCTCCGGGTTGGTCGGACTACGAGGGGGCGGATAACCCCCAGGACCGCCGCAACGTCTCAGGGCGCTTTTGGGCCTATGCCCGCCTTCACGCTCAGGCCAACGCGCTACTCCGGCGCGCCGGATACGCCTGGATGGTCATCACCGCCAATCACGTCATCAGCGCGCTGGATACGCTCATGGCCGCTCAGCGTTCGCGCGTGCGTTTGCGCCTGTACGGGCCAGATCCCCGGAGTTCGCTTCTATGGGGCGCTCAAGCCCGGATTCGAATACGCTAAAGGATCCCCCTTGAACCCGAGGCCCAGGCGAGGCTACTTTATATGGCAAAAGGTGAAACTCGATGCAGAGCCGCACGCTGCGCATCCGGATCTTCGGGCCGCTTCAGGATCTGTTCGGGGTTGAGGCGCTGGAGCTTCCGGATCCAGGTCCTACGACGGTGGCCCAGCTGTGGGCGCTTCTGGAGGCCCGTTATCCGGATTTGGCCTCTTGGCGTCCGCTCTGTCGGATGGCCGTGGGGGGACGCTGCGCGCACGCCGAAACGCCGGTTACGGCGGACGATGAGCTGGCCCTGCTACCCCCCGTGAGCGGAGGATGAGGTGGATCCGATTCGCGTCTCCGTACAAGAGGAGCCTCTGGATTGGCCGGCCCTCGTAAGGTGGGCTGTTGTACCCAAGTCGGGGGCTGTAGAGCTCTTTTTAGGCGTCGCCCGCCGGATCACGGACGGTCGGGAGACGCTCGAGCTTCGGTACACGGCCTACGTGAGCATGGCCGAGGCCGAGCTTAGGCGCATCGCCCAGGAGGCGCTGGAGCGTTTTCCGATTTGCCGGGTGGCCGTGGCGCATCGCCTCGGCCTTGTCCCCGCTGGCGAGCCCAGCGTGGCCGTGGTCGTCTCCGCCCCTCATCGAGACGGGGCCTTTTCGGCTTGCCGATACGTAATCGAGGCCCTCAAGGTGCGGGCCCCCATTTGGAAGCAAGAGCGCACCGCAACGGGCCTTCATTGGGCCCCCGGAACCCCGATTCCGGAGCATGAGCCAGCCCAAGGACAACCATGAGCCCGAAACCCAACCCCGAGCCCACCTCCTGGCAAACGCGTCTGGAGCAGCTGGAATCCGCTCTGCAGCAGCTGCGCGATGAGCTGCAGTCCGGATGGCAGGAGCGCGTTCGAAACCTGGAGGCGAACGTAGTGGCCCTTCGGCGCGAACTGAGGCGACGGGTGCGCCAGGATCCTGAGCGCGCCCTGTGGATCACCTTCGGCGTGGGCCTCGCCATAGGAGTCGTGCTGACGGCCGCCCTGATCTGGAGGCATCCGGATTAGGTCTCGTTCTCATCCATGACGCGCCTGTACTTGCGCTTAAGCGCGCGCCTGTTGCTGCTAGCCGCCTGCTCCTGGGCCCTCACCCTGCGTTGGGGTTCGCTTCCGCCCCCTGAGCTGTTCCTCGACCCATGGGATGGCCTTTACCGAACGGCTCGCGCAGCCCGGGAGCCGAAGCGGCTGAAGCTATCGCTGCCGGGTCTTTCTCGGCCGGTTCTGATCGTGCGCGACGCCCGCGGAGTGCCGCATTTGTTCGCACAAGAAGACCGGGATCTGGCGCTCGCGTTGGGCTATGTTGTAGCTCGGGATCGGCTCTTTCAGATGGATCTCCTGGCTCGCACGGCGGCCGGGAGGCTAGCTGAAGTCCTGGGGCCGGCCTTCCTGGAGCGCGATCGCGACTTCAGGCGCACCGGCATGGCCTGGGCTGCCCGCCGCGCGGCAGAGCGGCTGCGCCAAGAGAAGGGGATCGACTGGATGTTGCTGGAGGCCTTTAGCCAGGGCGTAAACGCGTACGTAAGCCGTCTGCGGCCTCAGGACTACCCCCTCGAATTCCGCCTTTTGGGCTACCGGCCCGAGCTCTGGAGCCCGGAGCGGAGCCTGCTGATCGCTCTGCTACAAGCCTTCGAGCTCACCTTTCGGCTCGATGATTTGGCCATGAGCCAGCTAGCCGAGCGCTTGGGCCAAGAGGCGGTTCGGGAGCTCTACCCCCAACACAGTCCCATAGCGGAGCCCTTCGCTTCTGGCCCGGGCCAGAGGCCGCCAAGCCGCGTTCAGCCTTCTTTCATAGGTATAGGGGAAGGCCTGGTACGGTCGGAGCAGCTCGATCTGGGGAGCAACCATTGGGCCGTCTCCGGGGCCCGCTCCAAGAGCGGGCTTCCCCTGCTGGCCGGAGATCCCCATCTGCGCCTGACCCTGCCCTCGATCTGGTACGAGGTGCACTTGGTGAGCCCCACGCGAAACATATACGGCGTCACCATCCCCGGCACACCCGCCGTGGTGATCGGCTTTAACGACTACGTGGCCTGGACTTTCACCAACACCGGGGCGGATGTCTTGGACGTCTACGCCCTGCGACTGGACCCCGCAAAGCGGTACTACTGGTACCGGCGATCTTGGAGGCCGCTTACGCTGTGGGTCGATACGCTGCGCGTGCGCGGAGGAAGCCCCATCTTAGACACCGTGCGCTTTACCCATCACGGACCGGTTTTCTTTCGAGAGGGCCGTGCCTTCGCTCTGCGCTGGACGGCTCTCGAAATCCGGGGCCTTCTGCGGGCCCTGTGGGGGTTCAACGGCGCCCGATCATGGGCCGAATTTGAGGCCGCGCAACGCTTCTGGGATGCGCCGGCGCAGAACATCTTGTACGCGGACCGCCATGGCCACATCGCCTTGCGCAGCGTCGGCCGGATCCCCGTACGCCGAAACGGACACGGCTGGGGTGTGCTGGATGGGACCACCGATAGCACAGAGTGGACGGGCTGGATCCCCTTTGAAGCGCTTCCGGCCTCGATAAACCCGCCGCATGGATGGTTGGTCTCGGCCAATCAAGAGCCCGCCCCTCCGGATTACCCGTATTACTTGGGCTATCACTGGCCCAACCCCTTTCGGGCGCTGCGCATCCGGGAGCAACTGGAGTCCCTGTCCCGCGCCTCGGTTGAGGACTTCCGCCGCATGCAGGCCGATGTGACGGTTTGGCTTTTCCGGCGCCTTCGGCCCTGGATCGGCGACGCGGCGGCCGAGGGCGCTTGGCCGGATAGCGCGCGCGCACAAGCCGTGCGGATGCTGCTTAACTGGAACGGGGTGGCCGGCCTGGATCAGCCGGAGCCGCTTCTGTTTTGGCTTTTCTGGAGCCTGCTGCGCGATCGGGTCTGGGATGAACTTCCTCCGGAGGCACCACGCCCGCGCGATGCGGTGCTGCTGCATCTGCTTGAGCAAAACCCGCAGAGCCCCTGGTTCGATCGCCAAGACACCCCCGGCCGGGAGCGGGCCCAGGACCTTGTTCGGCAGGCCCTGCATGCTGCCTTGGATACGCTTGTGCGCCGCTACGGGCCCGATCCGCAGGGCTGGACTTGGGGGAAGCATCACCGGTTTGTGTTCGCACACATCACGCGCAGCCCGGCGCTGCGCGTTCTGGGCCGAGGGCCCTACCCGGCCCCCGGGTTCTGGGATACGGTATGGCCCGCTGGGGATCTGGAGACCGTGCACTCGGCAAGCTGGCGTATGGTGGTGGATTTCGGCTTCGGTTCCCCTCGCGGATACGGGGTCCTGCCCGGCGGGCCCTCGGGAAATCCTTTCAGCCCTTACTACGACCTGGACATCGGGCTCTGGCAAAGTGGCAGACTGCGGCCGCTGCTGCGGCCGGCAAGGCCGGAGGCGCTGCCCCCGAGGGAGCGCCAAGCCGTTTGGACGTTGCGTCCTAGAGGATAAGCCATGCTCTCCTGGTGGACGCTTGGAGCTCTGGGCGTGCTTGCGGCGCTTCTGCTGCACGTGCTCTTAGGCTGGAGCGCCGCGCTTTTGGTTCCGCTCCTACTGGGCCTGTTTATGGGGCGGGGTGCGTGGTGGCGTGCAGGCGTCGTGCTGTTGGCCGTCTGGGCCCTGCTGCTGGTTTACAATGAGGCATTCGACCCTGAGGCTATGGCCCGGTTGCGGATGAGCTTGAGCGGATTTGTGGGGAATCGGGTTCCGCCGTGGGGTTTTCCGGCCCTTTCGCTGGGGGTGGCCTTCGGGCTGGGGGCGTTAGCCGGCTGGGCCGGAACGGCGCTCTACGAAGTGCTCACGCGCCCTCGGCTTCCATAAGCTCTTGCCGCAGATCCGCAAAGGCCTTCCTGTAGGGGGGGCGCAAGATGCCCCTTTCGGTGATGAAGGCCGTGATCAGCCGGGCGGGGGTGACGTCGAAAGCCGGGTTGTATACGGGGGCGCAAGCCGGCGCGATCGAAACCCCCCGGATGTGCGTTAGCTCCTCCGCGGGCCGCTCTTCAATGGGGATCTCGGATCCTCTCCTAAGTTTGAAATCGATGCTGGAGGTGGGCACGGCCACGTAGAAAGGAATCCGATGCGCGCGCGCCAACACGGCCAGCGCGTACGTGCCGATCTTGTTGGCCACATCCCCCTGTGCCGTGACGCGATCGGCCCCCACGATCACCAGGTCCACCTGGCCTTGTTGCATGAGGTAAGCGGCCGCGCTGTCGACGATGAGCTTATAGGAGATCCCGGCGCGTTCCAGTTCAAAGCTCGTCAGGCGGGCTCCCTGTAGATGGGGCCGCGTCTCATCCACCCATACGTGCGGCGCCCAACCGCGCTCCTGGGCCAGCAGAATAGGGGCTAGGGCCGTGCCGTAGGCCGAGGTGGCTAGAGCGCCCGTATTGCAGTGCGTAAGCACGCGCGCCCGGGGCCGGAGCAGCGACAGGCCGTGTTCGCCGATGCGGCGGTTGATCGCTTCGTCCTCGGCCTGGATGCGAAGCGCCTCCTCCAACAGGGCCTGCTTGATCTCCTCCGTCGGCCGATCGCGCAGCGCCTCAGCCCGCCGTCGCAGACGCTCCAGAGCCCAGCGCAAGTTTACCGCCGTAGGACGGGCCGTGCTCAGGTATGCGATCGCCTCCTCAAGGCCCGTCCAGAAGTCTCGGCGTTCTCTTACGCCCAGGTATAGTCCAAAGGCGGCCGCCATGCCGATGGCCGGCGCCCCGCGCACGCGCATGGAGCGAATGGCCTCCCAGACGTCCTCTATGCTGCCGAGCTTTAACCACCGCTCCTCCTGAGGCAAAAACGTCTGATCGAGCACCTCAAGGTGTGTTCCCGTCCATATCAGCGGTCGCAGCGCCGTCACGATCCCCTCACCGCGTATCTTTCACCCCAAATGCTACCGCCGATCAGCCCGCCTAAGGCGCCAAAGAGCGCACCCCAGAGGATGTTCAGAAGCCCCGAAAGAGCCAATATCCTCGCTCCAGCCGTGAGCACCTCAAGGGAGCCTGCAAACCCCCACACCCCGGACTCTTCCAGCTCCCTTAAGATCCGACGCGCCTCGGCGGCCAGGTCGATGCCCAGTTCATATAGCAGGAGCATCGCCAGAAGCGACCACAGCCCACCCAGAGCACCGGCAAGTGCCCCCATAGCCGCAGCTTGACGGGCGCTAATCGGGGCTTGGTTCTGCGAGGTGTATAGATAAGGCCCTACCAAAGCCCCTAGGATCACGCCGGCGCAGCAGAGCAAGTTGAGGAGGCTCAGGGCTGGCAAAAGGAACGTAAGCGCGATTGCTAGAGAGCTCACAAGGGCCGCTTGTCCATAGCCGATGCGCATGCCGCTACGCGTCGGGTTCGGCAGGTTTGAGCAACACCGCACGCCCCAGCAGGGCCCCGAAGATGCCTCCGATCATGCCGAAGATGCCCGCAAAAAACACGCTTTGCGCCAAGCCCGAAAGGCGCCGTTGCTGCGCAAATTGTCGCTCAATGCCCGCGATGATCTGCTCTTTTTGCTCCTCGGGGATGCGTTCGTTCAGCTCTACGGATTCGATCAGATGCTCCTTGAGCCGCATCGGGATGTTGGGATCAAGCGTCTGCCAGAGCCAGTTGAGGGCCGCCGAAAGCAGAACCGCCAAAAAGCCTGCTCCGATGCCCATGGCCACAGCCTCCAGGGCGCGCAGGGAGGGGTTTTCGTAACTGCGCGCAAAATGCCAGACCGCGCTGAAGCCCGAGAGCAACACAAGCAGGCAACTAGCGGCCGCGCTGCTTAGCTGGAAGGGGTTCACTAGGCCCCCGCTGGGCGCTTGGGCTAGCTGCAGGAGCACGATCACCACGCCCGCAATAAACATGAGCACGCCCGTCAGCAGACCCCCTACGAGGATCGAGGGCAGCTTAAGTGGAGGGGTAGTGGGGGTTTCCATGCGTACACCTCTCCCTTTTTGAGTATGTTCCGGTGCCGGGGCGCCAAAGCGCAACCCAGCCCCAAGCGGCATACGGGCCGCAGACAAGACCGAGGCAGGCTCCGGTGAGCACGCGAGACAGAGCGCTATTGCCGTAAAGCCATCCCCAAAGCCAGTCCAGCGCCACCAGCAACAGGGCGCCGGCTAACAGCAAAGAACCCCGTCGAGCCCAGCGCGCCCTTTGGGCCTGCCCAAGCGGGGCCAGAAGAGAGCCTACGAACAGCCCCCCAAGCAAACCCATACAGCGCTGGCAGACGGCCATGGGCGCCGAAGGTCCCCAAAAAGAGCGCTCCGGGAGCTGATGGCAAAGGCCCCCATAAAGCCGAAACCAGGGGCTCTGCCAGGCCTCCCACGGATCGGGGTGCAACCAGGCCGGAAGGACAGCGCCCAAGAGCAACCCGCCCAAAGCGGTCCAAAGCAGGCCATATGCGAGCCGGCATCGCATTTAGAAGCGCAGCACCTCCCAGACCGCCTCAGGCAGCCGATCTTTGGGCCAGTAGACGTGCCGCTCTAGGTTTTCGCTGAACGGAATCGGGGTATCAAGCGAGGCCACCCGGTAAACGGGGGCGTCTAGGTCCCGAAAGGCCTCCTGCGCGATCGTGGCGGCGATCTCAGCCCCCACGCCGCCGGTCAGGTTGGCTTCGTGCAACAGCAGGGCCCGGTTAGTGCGGCGCACGGACTCGAGCACAAGTTCTTTGTCCCAGGGCAATAGGGAGCGCAGGTCGATCACCTCCAGCTCCACGCCCTCCTCTGCCAGGCGCTCGGCCAGTTCTAAGGCCCAGTGCGTGCCCAGCCCGTAGCTGATGATCGAAAGGTCTCGTCCGGGACGTTGGATTTGCGCGCGGCCAATCGGAATCGTATAGCGCGACTCGGGCACGGGTCCTTTTAGACTGCGATACAGGAGCTTATGCTCCACGTATAGAACCGGGTTGGGGTCCTCGATAGCGGCCAAAAGCAGGCCCTTGGCGTCCCAGGGCGTGGCTGGGGCTACGATCTTAAGCCCTGGCACGTGCAGAAACCAGGCCTCTGGGTTCTGGGAGTGAAACGGTCCGGCCGCCGTGCCGCCTCCAGCCGGAAGCCGGATCGTTACGTTCACCGGGGCTCCCCAGCGGTAGTGCGTTTTGGCCAGGTTGTTGACGATCTGGTTGAAGGCGCAGGAGACGAAGTCCGCAAATTGCATCTCTACGACGGGCTTAAAGCCCTCCAGGGCCAGCCCCAGGGCGGCGCCGACCGCTCCGGATTCGATGATGGGCGTATTGCGCACGCGCGCCTTTCCGAAGCGCTCCACAAAACCCTGCGTGACCTTGAACACGCCCCCGTACTCCGCGATGTCCTGCCCCAGGAGCAGCACCTTAGGGTCAGCTTCCATGGCCTGCCACAGGGCCTCGGAGATGGCGTCGATGTAGCGCCGCTCGGGCGCCGGACCTGTCGGCGGCGCGGTGGGCGGGGGGCTAGGGGCGTACACGTCGGCCAGCTCGCGCTCGGGCGTGCTCTCCGGCCAAGGGGCCGTGAGCGCGTCCTGAACCGCCTCTTCGATTTGGCTCTGGATGCGGCTTTCGATGGCCGCTTTGTCGGCCTCCGTAAGCACCCCTTCGGCCTCCAGCCTGCGCGTGAAGAGCAAAAGCGGATCGCGCTCGGCCCAAACGGCGAAGAGCTCCGGGGGCACATACTGGGTGCCCGAGGCCTCCTCATGACCCCGCATCCGAAACGTAAGCGCCTCGATTAGGGTCGGGCCGTCGCCCTGGCGGGCTTTTTCCGCCGCGTAGCGCACGGCCTCGTAGACGGCCAACACGTCGTTGCCGTCCACCTGAAACCCCTCCATGCCGTAGCCCAGGGCGCGATCGGCCAGACGTTCGCAGGCGTATTGCTCCCGCGTGGGGGTCGAGAGAGCGTAGCCGTTGTTTTCGACCAAAAACACAACGGGCAACTTCCAGACGGCGGCCAGGTTGAGCGCTTCGTGGAAGTCGCCTTCGCTTGTGCCCCCTTCCCCTATGAAGGCTAGCGCAACGCGCCTCTCATTGCGCAGCTGGAAGGCCAAGGCCAGGCCGTCGGCCACAGGTAGCATGGCCCCTAGATGGGAGATCATGCCGATGATGCGATGTTCCGGAACCCCGAAGTGGAAGGTGCGATCCCGCCCCTTGGTAAACCCGCCCGCCTTGCCCATAAGCTGCCGCAGGAGCCGCTTCAGATCCACGCCGCGCGTGGTGAACACGCCCAGGTTCCGGTGCAAGGGCAGGATGACGTCGTCGGGCTGCAGCGCATAGGTGGCGCCCACGGAGATGGCCTCTTGTCCGATGCCCGAAAACCACTTGGCTAGTTTGCCCTGCCGCAGCAGCCGCAGCATGCGCTCTTCAATGCGACGCGGCAGGAGCAAGTAGTAGTACAGCTCCCGCAGTTGGGCTTCGGTCAGGGCGATGGTGCGCGTTTCCGACATACGTCCGTCCAGATACAGCGCAAGTTATCACGGGTCGGTCCAGAGATTAAAGCCTGCCGGGTCGATCGGCTATGCTCCGGGTCAGGGCGTACAGGAGCAGGGCCGTGCGGCGGAGCTTTTCCTGATTGATCTTCTCCCAGCTATCCGTGGGCCGGTGGTAATCGTCCAGCGCGGTATTCCGGGTCCAGTTTTCGCCCATGCCGTCTGTGAAGAAAACCGCCGGCACGCCGCGCTGCACCCAGGCGTAGTGGTCGCTGCGCTCATAGAGCCGCTTCGGGTGCGCCGGATCGTCGAAGGTGTAATCGAGCACGAAAAGACCCAACCGGCTGTTTACCTCCTCCAGGAGCCGTTGTAACGTCGGCCTAAGCCGGCCCGCCCCGATCGCGTAAAGCGTATCCGCGCTCAAGCGGCCGACCATGTCCACGTTGAGGTTGGCCCAGACGTTCCGGATGGAGCCTATGCGGCGGGGTAGGTTGCTTACAAGCCATTCGGAGCCGAGCAGCCCTTGCTCTTCGCCGCTATACCAAACCAGCAAAACGCTGCGTTCTGGACCTCGGCCGGCGCGCCAATCCTCCGCAAGCGCTCGCGCTACGGTCAGCAGGGCCACCGAGCCCGAGGCGTTGTCGTCGGCCCCTCGGTAGATATTGCCCTCAAAAGTACCCATGTGATCGTAATGGGCCCCTAGGGTGACCCACTGTCGCGCCCGGCGCGCGCCCGGCACGTAGGCCAGCACGTTCTCCGTGGTGTCCAGGCGCACCGAAAGGCTCAGGCGCACGGAAAGCCGGACTGGCAGTTCCCCGGCCGTGAGGTGATCCCCGCGCAAGGCGGCCAGCCGCAAGCTATCGTAGGCCCGCCCAAAGAGCATCCGCCCCAGCCCGGGGTGAGCGAAAAGCAAGGGGCGGTCTAACTCCAAGGCGGGGCCCCCCTGCGCTAGTTGCATGGCGGGGCCGAGCAAGTTCGGGCGGATGCGCTCCCAGTCGTCGACCAGATCCGGCTCCTCGAGCACGATAAGCCCCGCGGCCCGATGCACGAAGAGGGCGTTCAGAAGCTTGTATTCCACCCCATCTACATCCAAGGAGTCCTGAAAGAAGCCGATGCGCCGTTTTTGCAGCGCTCGGGGGGCACCGGAGAAGACCACGAGCAAACGTCCCTCGGGCTTGAGCTCGGCCAGGTCGTTGTACTCCGGCAAGCTGATCCCGTAGCCGCCGAAGAGCACGCGCATCGTATCCCATCGCCCGGGCAGGGCGTAGGCGTTGAGGGCGTAGAAGTAACGCCCCACGGCCAGCCGCAGGCTGTCGCGCTCATTATGCAGGAGCAGGTACGTGCGGGCCGTATCAAGCTCTCGTATCCGCACGACAAAGCGCTGAAAGTAAGACCCGTCATCGGCCGCCCCGGCAAGGCCCATCTCGCGAAGGCGCCTGGCCAACAGTTGGGCCGCTTTGTGCTGCCCAGGGCTTGCCGTGAGCCGGCCGGCTAGGGAGTCGCTTGCCAGCGCGCGCCCCACAGAATCGGCCCAAGCCGGCAGTTGTCTTAAGTGCTCCAGCCCGGGTAGGGGGGCCGTGGCGGTCAGCTCAACCGGGGCTCGACAGGCGGCTAGCCCGATGGCGATCCATCCTAGTAGCGTCCCTCTCATGGACCAACGGCTCCTATATGGTGTACGCCTGCCCTCGCTCGGGGATCTCCACGCGTCGGGCTCCTCGCGTGCGCAGCGCCTCGGCCAGAGCCTCTTGGCGCGAGTACTCCCCGTGTACCAGAAAGATCGCCTTCAGCCGATTCCCCAACAGGGGTTCAGTCCAGCGTAAAAGCTCATCGTGTCCGGCATGCGCGCTATAGGCGGAGATCACAACCACCTCGGCCCGGACCCGAAACGGCTCCCCGAAGATGTTGACCTCCTTGTGCCCCTCTACAAGGCGCCGACAGAGCGTGTGCTCGGCGCAGAAGCCCACCACGAGAATCGTGGTGCGCGGGTCTTCGATATGATGCCGCAGGTGATGCAGGATACGCCCCCCTTCCATCATGCCGGAGGCAGCGATGATCACGGCCGGCACCCGAAGCTCGTTAAGCCGCTTGGACTGCTCAGCCTCTACGACGTATGTAAGGCGGGCAAAGCCGAATGGGTCCGGATCGCGGTGCAGCAGCGCTCGCGTCTCTTGGTCGAAGCATTCAGGATGCGCTTTGTAGATGGCGGTGGCGTCGATCGCCAAGGGGCTGTCCAGGAACACGGGGATATCCGGAAGCGCCCCCTCGCGGAAGAGCACGTTGAGCTCATACAGGATCTCCTGTGTGCGCCCCACGCTGAAGGCTGGGATAAGGACTTTGCCGCCGCGCGCGGCCGTGCGCCGGATCACGGCGGCCAGCTCCTCGCGCGCCCGCTGCAGGGGTTCGTGCTGCTGTCCGCCGTAGGTGGACTCCAAGATCAGGTAATCGACCTCGGGCATGGGTTGCGGATCGCGCAGAATAGGCAGCCCGTAGCGGCCCAGATCTCCCGAGAATCCAATCCGAATCGGCCTACCCCGCCGGCGCACCTCTAGCAACACGTGAGCCGATCCCAGGATGTGGCCAGCGTCCCCGAACGCGAAGCCGAAGCCGGGATCCGGGCTGAAGGGACGCCCGTAGGGCACGGTCACGAAGTGCTCTAGGACGGCCTCTGCCTCCTCAAGCCGATACAAGGGCTCCACGGGCGGTAGGCCCTGAGCGCTCCGCCTTCGGTTGACGAACTCGACGTCGCGCTCCTGTAGGTGCGCGCTGTCGCGCAGCAGGATGCTGGCCAGATCCCGCGTGGCGGGCGTACAGAAAACATGCCCCCGAAACCCCAGGCGATACAGCAGGGGCAGGTTGCCGCAGTGATCCAGGTGCGCATGCGATAGGATCACATACGGGATCTGGGTCGGATCCAGGCCCGGGTTGCGGTTGCGCTCGTACGTCTCAGCCCGTCGGCCCTGGAAGAGCCCAGCCTCTAGCAGAATCTTAGGCCCTCGATCGGGCTCGATAAGGTGCATGGAGCCGGTTACGGTGCGCGCGGCGCCCAAAAACCGCAGCAGCATAGGACCTCAGGGCTCCGTGAGCCGTTCAAAGTCGCGCCCCAAGCGCAGCGCGCGGACCCGAGGTCCGGCGAACTCCACCTGGCCTGAACAGCGGAAGCGATCCCCCTGTCGGGGCTGCTGTCGCATAAGGCGCCCCTCCCAGAGGATGGGATCGACGTAGCGGATCCAGTTGGCCGTGTAGTGCGCATCTAGGCTGTCGACCCGAAAGGTAAAGACAAACGCGCTAGAGTCTTCGAGCTTCACGGATTCGACCGCGAGTCGGCCGTAGGGGAATCCGGCCAGTTTCGCCTCCAGTGCTTCCCTTACGGCCTCCAGACGCGGATCGCTGCGCGTACCGCAGCCGAGCAGGCCTCCCAGTAGGCTCAGAAGCAGGTACGTTCGGACGCAGCTGCGCATGCTTACTTTGCGCATCGGGGGTCGGTAAAGATACAAAGGCGGCTTCTCCTTGGCGAGGGCCTGCGTTCCGTTGCAAGGAGCACAAGCGAGGGCACCGCGGGGCCCGACTTGCCCGCTCGGGGAGAGGAAAGCCAACTTTGCGCTACATGAAGCGCTCGGCTTTTATCGCGTTCTTGGGGCTGTTGCTGGCCACAGCCTGCCAGCCCGGCCGGCGCCCGAAGCAACACGCTTCGAGTCCGGATACCCTTCAGGTCCCCGTATTTTCGGCCGATTCCGCCTACGCTTTCCTAAAGGCCCAGCTTCGGTTTGGGCCGCGCGTTCCCAATCGGTCCGGACATTGGGCCATGCAGCGCTGGCTGCGGGCCGAGCTGGAGCGCCTCGCAGGGCCTGAGCGGGTCTCGGAGCAGCGGTTTCGGGCCCAGGGCTACGGGGAGGTTTTGGAGCTTGTCAACTTTCAGGCAAGCGTACGGCCGGAGCTTTCGCAGCGGGTGCTGCTGTGCGCGCATTGGGATACGCGCCCGCGCGCGGACCGAGATCCCAAGCGTCCCGAAGACCCCATCCCAGGGGCCGATGATGGGGCCAGCGGCGTGGCCGTGCTTTTGGAATTGCTGCGCTTGTTCCGGGATCGGCCCCCGCCGATCGGGGTCGACGTGGTCTTCTTCGATGGCGAGGATTACGGGCGGGAGGGGGACCTAGAGCGCTATTTTTTGGGTTCCCGGCACTGGTCTCGCACAAAACCCCCCGACTACTGGCCGCGGTACGGGATCCTGCTCGACATGGTGGGGGCCCGAGGGGCGGTTTTCTATCAGGAGCGCTACTCTCTGGAGGCCGCCCCGGAACTCGTAGAGCTCATCTGGAACACGGCGCACGCCCTCGGCTACGGGGCCCGCTTTCCCCGAGCCCCGGGGGCTTACATCAGCGACGATCACGTGATGTTGATCGAGCTGGCCCGCATCCCGACGGTTAACATCATCCACCATAGCCCCGATCCGAACCCGTTTCCTGCGTATTGGCATACGCACGAAGACGACCTGCCCGTTATCGACCGCGACACGCTGGGAATGGTGGGGCGGGTGCTCGTGGAGCTGCTTTACAGACGCCTTCCGGGGCGCTTATGAGGCCGTATCTGGAGCTGCGTCTTTACGCGCGGCCGGAGCACATGGAGCTTTTGCTGGCCGAGCTTTGGGAGTGGGGCTTTGAGGGCTTTGAGGAGGACGAATCCCTGCTGCGGGCCTACAAGCCCGCCTCCGAAAAGGACCCGGACGCAGAAGAGCTGTTGGGCTTGTTGCGGCGCTGGGATCCCGAGCTCCGCCTGGAGCTGCGGCGGCTTGAGCCCGAGGACTGGCTAAGCCGATGGGCTGAGCTTTTCGAGCCCGTGGCCGTGACGCCCTTTTGGGTGCGGCCCCCGTGGAAGCCCGCCCAGGTGCCGGAGGGCCACGTAGAGCTCATCATCGAGCCCAAGATGGCCTTCGGAACGGGCCATCACGCCTCAACCCGCTTGGTTCTGCGGCTGCTAGCGCGCTGGCTGCGGCCTGGGGCGCGCATGCTGGATGTGGGCACGGGAACGGGGATTTTGGCTATCGGCGCCATAAAACTCGGCGCTGCGCGGGCGGTCGCGGTGGACATAGACGAATTCGCCTGCGAGAACGCGCGCGAAAACGCCCGGCTCAACAAGGTGGAGGATCGCCTGGAGGTCCGCTTGGGCTCCCTGGAAGCGGTCTCGGAGCGCGGCTTTGATCTGATCACAGCCAACCTGACCCGAAGCGCGATCGAAGAGCTGTTGCCCGAGTTGCTGCGGCGGCGGGCTCGCAGGGCGCCGATGGTGTGGTCGGGCTTGCTCGCCTCTGATGAGCCGTTATTGCAAAAAACGCTGCACACCCATCGTTTGACGCTCATCGAGCGGCAGGCTGAACAGGAGTGGGTCGCCTGGGTGGTGCGCTAAGAAGATGCGCGTGGCGGCGATCGATATCGGCACCAATACGGTCCTGTTGCTCGTAGCGGAGGTGGCCTCGGGTATAGTACGGCCCCTGTATCAGGAGCAGCGGTTTGGGCGTTTGGGGCAGGGTGTAGACGCCTCGGGTCGGTTGCAGCCCGAGGCGGTCGAGCGCGTAGTGGCCATCGTGCGTCGGTATCTGGAGGTGGCCCGAACGTGGGGGGTTGAGCGGATCGGGGCCGTGGCCACAAGTGCCGTGCGGGAGGCCCGAAACCGAGAGCTTTTGCTCGGGCCCCTCGGGGAGTTTGGCCTCGGCGTGCGCGTGCTCTCGGGCCAGGAGGAGGCTTATTGGACCTACATGGGGGTGCGTTCGGGCTTTCCCGAATTCGAGGAGCTGGCGGTGCTGGATATCGGCGGAGGCAGCGCGGAGTTCACCTGGGGCCGGGGCCTGGAGGTGCGCTTTCGGATTAGCCTGCCCCTGGGATGCGTGCGCCTTACGGAGCGCTATCTATCCGCCTATCCTGTGGACCGGGCTCATCTGCGGGCCCTTGAGCAGGCCGTCGAAGCGGCTTGGGGGGCCGTTTCGCTCCCGGGCCCCTTGCCTGTGCTCGTCGGGGTGGCCGGAACCGTGACCTCGCTTGCTGCCCTTGAGCTGGGTCTGTCCGAATATGCGCCCGAGCGCGTGGAGCGCTTCTGGATCGCTCGCGAGCGCGTTCTGGCCTGGATAGAGCGGCTCTGTTCCCTGGATGGCCCCGATGAGATCCTGGCCCTTGGCCCTCGGATCCTGGCCGGACGCGCCGACGTATGGCTGGCGGGGCTGGTGATCCTTGCGGGCCTGCTGCGACGTCTGGACGCCCCCGGTCTTTACGCGAGCGATCGCGGCCTGCGCTATGGCTGGGCCCTGTATCTGGCGGGGAACCTTTCCGGCGAAGCGGCGGTTGGCGGATCGGGACTTGATCGGGAATCTCGCGCTCGTTAGCCTGTTACGGAGTCTGCGATGGCGATTACGCAGGAAGCTGTGTTGCGCGCCTTAAGCCAGGTCATAGACCCGGATCTGGGGCGCGATCTTGTCTCGTTGGGCATGATCCGGGATCTGCGCATAGAGGGACGCCGGATCGCGTTTCGCGTTGTGCTCACCACCCCGGCCTGCCCCTTGAAGAGCCACATCGAGCAGGCCTGCCGCCGGGCCATAGCGCTTTTGGTGGATCCTCAGGCGGAGGTGGAGATCCAAATGGATGCGCACGTGACCACCGCGCGGGCCGCAGAGGAGCCCCTACTACCGGGGGTGCGCAACATCGTGGCCGTGGCTTCTGGCAAAGGGGGGGTGGGCAAATCCACGGTGGCCGTGAACCTGGCCGTGGCCCTGGCCCGAAGCGGGGCTCAGGTGGGGCTGCTGGACGCCGACATCTACGGCCCGAGCATCCCCACCATGTTCGGGCTGCAGGGGGTGCGCCCCCAGCTGACGGAGGCCCGCAAGATCCTGCCCGTTACGAAGTTCGGGGTTCGTTTGCTCTCGATGGGTTTTCTGGTCGACCCCGACACGCCGGTCGTCTGGCGAGGGCCCATGGTCTCCTCCGCTGTGCGCCAGTTTCTGGCTGACGCCGACTGGGGTGAGCTCGATTATCTGGTGCTGGACCTGCCCCCTGGCACTGGCGATATCCAGCTCACCTTGGTGCAGACGGTTCCCCTCACAGGGGCCGTGATCGTCTCGACTCCGCAGGACGTGGCCCTGTCTGACGCCCGCAAGGGAGTGATGATGTTCCGCCAGGTTAAGGTCCCCGTGCTGGGCATAGTGGAGAACATGGCCTATTTTAGTCCCCCGGACCTGCCGGATCGGCGCTACTATCTTTTCGGGCAAGGCGGAGCCCGCCGGTTGGCAGAGGAACTCGGGGTGCCGTTTTTGGGTGAAATCCCGCTGGAGCAGGCCGTCCGCGAGGGGGGCGATGAAGGGGTTCCCGTGGTGATCCGCGACCCCGAAGGCCCCTCGGCGCAGGCCTTTCGGGAGCTAGCCCAGCGCGTGGCCCAACAGGTGGCCATTCGCAACGCCACAGTCCCTCCTACCGAGAAAGTAGAGATCATCTTCCGATAGGAGCAACGCTTATGCAGCGCAATCCCAACATCCCACAGGACGTCTACGAGCGCGTCGAGCGCGCTCTGGAGATGATTCGACCCTATCTGCAAGCCGACGGAGGAAGCGTGGAGCTCCTGAACATCACGGACGACTACGTGGTGGAACTCGAGCTACAGGGTGCTTGTGGTTCCTGCCCCATGAGCGTGATGACGCTTCGGGCCGGGATCGAGCAGGCCCTTCGGCGCGCGGTGCCCGAGATCCAGCGGGTGGAGGCCATTTCCAATGCCCCACCTATGCCGTGGTGAGCGTTGACAAAGAGCAGGAGGCGCGATAGTTTACGTGCGTAAATCCGAACTCCGGCATCAGGGGAACGGGCTTTCCTTGATCGAACGCCGCTTTACCGTCACCAGC
The DNA here is from genome assembly GCA_025059945.1 of Bacteroidota bacterium. Lineage (NCBI taxonomy): Bacteria > Pseudomonadati > Bacteroidota > Bacteroidota bacterium. Next base: position 63,389 of record JANXDC010000010.1, on the reverse strand, counting down.
AGTCAGCCGCTGTTGCTGTTTGGCTTTAACGATCAGTTTCTGCGCAAAATCGAACGCACCTTTCCCGCCTTACAGCTCATCGCACGTGGCAAAGAGGTCATCCTGCGAGGTCAGGCCGCTGAAGTGGAGCAGGCCGAACGGATTCTTTTGGAGATGCAGTATGTGCTCAATCGAACCGGCCAGCTCTACGAACAGGACGTCGACACGGTCATCGAGCTCGTCACCGGGGGGCGATCCCCCAGCCACGGGGAGGCCGAGGAGGTCATCCTGTACACGTACAATGGCGGTGCCGTGGTGGCCAAAACGCCCGGCCAGCGGGCCCTTGTGGAGGCTGCTCGGGAAAACGACATCGTCTTCGCCATCGGTCCAGCCGGAACTGGCAAGACCTATACGGCTGTAGCCCTCGCGCTGGCGGCCCTGCAGGCGCGCGAGGTCAAAAAGATTGTGCTCACGCGTCCAGCTGTCGAGGCCGGCGAAAGTCTGGGCTTTCTTCCGGGCGATCTGCGTGAGAAGATCGACCCTTACCTGCGCCCGCTCTATGATGCGCTGGAGGATATGCTGCCCCCGGACAAGTTGAGGCTGTATCTGGATCGCAACACGATCGAGATCGTGCCTTTGGCTTACATGCGAGGTCGGACCCTGCACAACGCCTTCGTGATCCTGGACGAAGCGCAAAACGCCACCACGGTGCAGATGAAGATGTTCCTCACCCGCCTAGGTGCCAACAGCCGCGCCATCATAACCGGAGACGTAACGCAGACCGATCTGCCGCGGCGCTCTCTTTCGGGCCTAGTGCAGGTTCAAGAGGTGCTAGCCGGCATCGAAGGGATCGCGTTTGTGTACCTGGGCCGCGAAGACGTGGTGCGCCACCGGCTTGTGCAGGATATTATCGAGGCCTACGAGCGCTATCGCGCCGCCTACAAGGCCTCTGGAGAGGACACCCCGTAGCGGCCCTCCAGATCGCGCCGCAGTCCCTGCGCCCAGCGCCACAGGCGCCACCCCAGCCAGGGCCTAAGCAGCCACCGATCCAGCAAAGCCCACTTGGGCTTGGATATCCAGCTCAATTCCAGGTGCACGCGTGTGCCCAGACGTCCGCGCAAAGGATGGCATTGCAGTCCCAGCACGCACTCCGGACAAGCCCCTTCCCGTTGCTCGGCCACCCAGCTAAACGGGGGCTCATGCTCTGCTATCCAAAAGCGTCCCCGGTAGCGCAGCACCCGGAGTTCAAACTCCGCGCCCGGGCTCCAGCCTCCGGCGGGCTCGCTCCTTCGGCATAGCAGGCCCCTTGGCCAGCTTCTGGGGTCCGTAAAAACCCCATAGACCGCGTCGATCGGGGCCCGTATGGCGAAGTCCAACCACACTACCTGCTGCATCGACGCCAAAATGGTCCCGGCCGCCACCGCCGCGCAAGCGGGTGGCTCTTTTGCCCGCAAAGCCGTATATAACAACCCGGAACTTGGAGGGTCTTCATCTATGAGAGCCAGGGGATGGGGACTGCTTATCTGGGGGCTTGTCGTAACCGGCGTGGCCTTCGCCCAGCCTGTGCTGCGGTCGGATCAAATCCGCCGCGTTGAGGCCATCTTCGCCCCGTGGGATCGGACCGATAGCCCCGGTTTGGGTTTGGCCATCGTCTGGGAGGGGCGGATCCGATACTGGCGCGGCTTCGGGATGGCCGACCTGGAGCATCGGGTGCCGATTACGGACTCTACACGCTTTGTGCTCGCCTCGGTCAGCAAGCAATTTACGGCTTTCGCCGTGCACTTGCTCGCCGCCGAGGGGCGCCTTGATCTGGACGGGGACGTGCGCCAGTATATTCCCGAATTGGCCCATCTTAAGGCGCGCATCACGGTGCGTCACCTGTTGCACCACACCAGCGGCCTGCGAGAGTCGCTAGATCTTGCGCGCCTGGCCGGATGGCGCCCCGAGGATGTGCTGACCATGTCCGACGTGCTGCGTTTGGCCTATGGCCAACGGGAGCTCAACTTCGAGCCCGGAACCGCATACGCCTACTGCAATCTCGGCTACGTGCTCCTGGCCGAGCTTGTGCGCCGGGTGAGCGGTCAGTCCTTGGGGGTCTTTGCCCGCAAGCGGATCTTCGAGCCCCTGGATATGCGGGATACGTTTTTTCACGAGGACTACCGGATGATCACCCCCAACCGGGCCCAATCTTATGCGCGCACGCAAGACGGCTGGGTCAAGGTGCACTACCCTTACGGTACGGTGGGATCTGGAGGCCTAGTGAGCACGTTGCGGGATCTGGCCAAGTGGGATGAGAACTTCTACACGCACACGGTGGGCGGGGCTAAGCTCCTGCAAGCCTTGCAGGAGCGGGGACGCTTGGCGGACGGCCGGGAGTTAAATTACGCCTCGGGGCTCATGATCGGCTCCTACAGGGGTCTTGTCGCCGTCTGGCATACGGGCAGCATCGCCGGATACCGCGCGATTCTGTTTCGGTTGCCTGAGGCGCGCTTTAGCGTGATCATATTGGCCAACGCTTCAAACGTAAACACGTTGGCCCTGGCGCACCAGGTGGCCGATATCGTGTTGGAGGATCGCTTTCCCCAGCCGGCCCGCGCAGAGGCCGCAGAGGAGCCCTCCGTCAGACCACCCCGAACGGTTAGTAGGCCCTCGCGCGAGCAGCTTCGCGCCTATGAGGGCTTCTACTATAGCCCAGAGCTAGAGGTCTTCTACCGCATCGCCTTGGTGGGCGATAGCCTTCGGCTGCGGCATCCCAAAGAAGAGTGGACGCTTCTGCCCCTGGAGGAAGACGTTTTTCAGCTACCCGTGGGCCGCGTAGAGTTTTTGCGCGACCCGCAGGGACGCGTGCTTGAGATGCGCTTGAGCACCGGGCGCACGCGCAACCTGCGTTTTCTGCGCGCAGAAGTGCGCTACGGATTGTCTTCTGGTAGCGGGGGGGCGTAGTATTAGCCCGTAAAGTGTCATGTTCGGATTCGGCCGCTTTTCCTGGATGCGCCCCCTGGGCCTAGCCCCTAAAGGCAGGGGCCCTGAGGTGTCGGAACCCGAAGCCCCCCTAGCCCCATGGCGTAAACAGCCCGGGATACGGCTGTTGCTGCTGCTTCTTTGGGCCGGGCTGATCTGGGCGCTTTTTCCGGGGATCGAGACCTATGACTTTTCCTATCAGGTGGGGGATGTTTGGCGGCGCGCCGACGTGGAGGCCCCCTTTGACTTTGCCATATACAAGACAGAGGCCGAGCTTGAGCGTGAGCGGGAGCAGGTTCGCCGTCAGACCCCTCCTGTTTTCCGGGGCCATGCGGGGGCCTCTTCTGAGGCGCGAGGCCGGCTAGATTCGCTATCGCAGCGCTTGGAGGAGGCCTTTGCTGTCTGCCGCGCGATCCGAACACAACCGGAGGATTCCGCCCGCTGTCGCACCTTACGTGAAGCGCTGCCGCTTCGGCCCGCTTCGCAGGCGGACTGGGAGCTCTGGGAAGACTTGTGGGCTGACCCGGGCAAGCGCCGTCGGATCTTGTACGCGGTGCAGGAAGCCCTTGAGGCCGCCTTGGAGCGAGGGGTCGTAGATGTGCCGCGAAGCGCCGTTTCGGCCCCCCAGATAGCCGTGCGTTTTCCGGAGAGCCGCCTAGAGCGGCTTGTTCCCGTGGAGGGTGTTCTGGATCTGGAAGGGGCTTTGCAGGCGGGCTACCAGAGGCTGGATGAGCGCCTGGATGGGCCGTCACTCGGGTTGGGCTTTGCGCTCTATCGGGCCGTGCTGCAGCCCAACTGGCGTTACGATGCGCCCCAGACCCAGGTGGAGCTGCGGGCGCGCCTGGAGCTGATCTCTCCCACGCGGGATAAAGTCGAGCAAGGCCAGATTCTGATCCGACGCGGCGACAAGATCACCCCCGAAGCATACGCGCAGTTGGAGTCGCTGGAACGCGCCTACCGGGAGCGGGCCGGATGGAGCTCTCATCTGCTCCTTCGGATCGGACAGAGCCTGCTTGTCGTGGCTGTGCTCCTCATCTTTTGGCTTTATCTGTACCTGTTTCGCGCTCGCATCTTCCGGGACAACCTTCAGCTGGGGCTCCTGGTCCTGTTGTTTGGCTTTGCGATGACCCTTCACACGCTGGCCTCCTCTATCGCCCCGCAGGCCCGGTGGAGCGTGCCGGTGGCCCTTGTGCCGATCCTGCTTACGGTCGTTTTCGATTCCCGGCTGGGTTTTTTCGGGGCTGTGACGCTAGCTCTCTTGAGCGGCCTGTTCTGGGGCAAGGACTTTGAGCTCGCCCTGGCCGTGCTCTTCGGTTCGGCCTTGGCCGTCTTCAGCGTGCGCGACATCACCCATCGGGGGCAGTTTTTTGCCACCGCGGGGCTTGTGTTCGCGGCCCATGCGGCTGTATGGATCGGCTTTGCCCTGCTGCGCTCTGCGCCTTGGGAGGACTTCGGTCGAATGCTGGCCTATATCGGCGGCAACGCTGTGCTGACGCTCCTAGCCTATCCGCTGTTGTGGATCGTGGAACGGCTTTTTCGCCTTACCACCGATTTGACCCTGCTGGAGCTCTCCGATACGAATCACCCGCTTTTGCGCGAGCTGGCGATACGGGCGCCCGGCACGTTCACCCACACCCTGCAGGTCGCGGCCCTGGCCGAGGCGGCCGCCTCGGCCGTTGGAGCCCACCGGCTTTTGGTGCGCGTAGGGGCCCTGTACCACGATATCGGCAAGATGCGCAACCCCTTGTACTTCGTCGAAAACCAGCAGACCTTCAATCCGCACGAACAGCTCAGCCCAGAGCAGAGCGCGCAAATCGTGATTCAGCACGTATCCGACGGCCTGGAGCTAGCCCGTCGCTACAGGCTTCCAGATCCGGTAATCGCTTTTATCCCGATGCATCACGGCACCACGTTGGTGCGCTATTTCTACGAAAAGGCCCGTGAGGGGCGTCCGCTCGGAGAGGGCCCCCTAGATGAGTCTCGGTTCCGCTATCCCGGTCCTAAGCCGCGTTCGCGTGAAACAGCCATTCTCATGCTCGCCGATGGGGTGGAGGCAGCTGTAAAAGCGCTGCGGCAACCCGATCCGGAGCGCATCGAGCGCGCCATCGAGCGCGTCTTTCAGGAGCGTTTGGCCGACGGGCAGCTGCTCGAAAGCCCCCTTACTTTCCGCGATCTAGAGCGCATCAAGGCGGCTTTCCGGGATCAGCTGCTGGCCTTCTATCATCAGCGCGTTCCGTATCCAGAGCCAGAATCTAACCCCTCCGTGGTCGAAGCGGATACAAAAAGCGATGCGACGGGACGCGGATGAGCTTCTAGGGGCTTATCTGGATTTTCTGAGCGCGGAGAAGCACCTCTCCCCGCTTACGCAGGAGGCTTACGCGCGTGATCTGCATCGTTACCTGAGCTATCTAGAAGCAGAGGAGGTGCCCCTAGAGCGAGCCGACGGCGCGACGCTGCGTCGTTATGTGGCGACCCTTGCGGAAGTGGGGCTGTCGGAAGTATCCCTGGCGCGCAATCTTGCTGCGCTCAGAGGCTTTTACCGCTTCTGCATAGCCGAAGGTTTTCTGCGATCCGACCCCACCGAAGCAATAGAGCCACCCCGCTTGACGCGACGGCTCCCCGTGGTGCTGGAGGTGCCGGAGGTAGAGCGGTTGCTTGCGGCCGTCGACACCTCGACCCTGTTGGGGGTGCGGGACCGGGCCATACTGGAGCTGTTGTACGCCACCGGCATGCGCGTATCCGAACTTACGGCGCTTGAGCAGGATCAGCTCTTTCTGGAATTGGGCTTTGTGCGCCTCGTGGGCAAGGGGGCCCGGGAGCGCCTGGTTCCGATGGGCCGTATGGCCATCGAATGGGCCGAGCGCTATCAGCGGGAGGTGCGGCCGCATCTGGTGCGACGCCCCCACAGAGCCTCAAACCGGCTCTTTCTTAACGCGCGTGGGGGTCCCATGAGCCGCATGGCCATTTGGACGATCGTCGCCCAAGCCGCCCGCCGGGCTGGCATAACCAAGCCTGTCTCCCCGCACACCCTGCGGCACTCCTTTGCCACCCATCTGCTAGAGGGTGGGGCGGACCTGCGGGCCGTGCAGGAGCTCTTGGGGCATGCTTTTATCACAACCACGCAGCTGTATACGCATCTGGACCGAACGGATCTGATCGAGATCCACCGAAGCTGTCATCCGCGCCCCTAAAGGCCGGTTGTTTGGGCCTCCCGAAAAGCGCTATTTTGCACCGGCCCCCTCAGGAAAGCCCTTGGCCTGAATGTCAACGTCACTACCGGGCATATCCTTGGGCTTTGTACTCGCCCTGGCTGTCTTGCTAGGTGGCTGGTTGGGCGATCGATGGGCTCGCTCGGCTGAGCGTCTGCAGGGTTGGCTCCCCTACAGCGCCGGGCTTCTGTTGGGCTTAGGCTTCTTGCACCTGATCCCAGAGGCTGTCGCAGCTGCTCGGGGATGGGCGGGGGTCGCGCTGCTGCTGGGTTTTGGGCTGCAGCTGCTTCTTGACCAGATGACCGGAGGACTGGAGCACGCCCATCCATATGGATCCCTTAGCCCCCTCGAGGGAATGGGGGTGCTTGTAGGGGTGTGTCTGCATAGCTTCATCGAGGCCTGGCCCCTGGCGCTGGCCGCCGCCTATCCTCAGACAATCGGATTGCTCTTTCTGGCTATTTTGGCGCACAAAACGCCCATGGGGCTCATGCTCGTACACTTATTGCGCTCCGCAAACTGGGCAAGCCGGCGTATTTGGACTGCCATAAGCTTGCTAGCCTCAATGCCCTTGCTCGGTATTGCGGCGGCCACGCTCGTCGTTCAGGAACTTCCCCCCGCGGCGCTAGGGGTTCTGTTGGGCGTCTCAGCAGGGATTTTCCTCTATCTTGCCGTGTTTCTGCTCATGGAAAACCTCGTGCGCGGCCACCGGCTAATCCGGACTCGTTTTATGGTTTTTCTGGCCGGCATCGGCACGGCCGCGGTGACCGCGCTCCTTACCCACTAACTTTCCGGGACGTTTATGGCGCTCGATGGACTCAAATTCGACGAAAAGGGCCTGATCACAGTCGTGGTTCAGGATGCGCGCACAAAGGCTGTGCTCATGGTCGCTTACATGAACGCCGAGACCTTGGAGCAGACCCTGCAGAGCGGCCGCATGACGTACTGGAGCCGCAGCCGGAACCGGGTCTGGGTTAAGGGCGAAACAAGCGGCCACTATCAGCTGGTGCGCCGGATCTGGGTCGATTGCGACGGCGATGCCCTGCTGTTTGAAGTCGAGCAAGTGGGGGGGATCGCCTGCCATACAGGGCATCCCACATGTTTTTACCGGACTTGGCAAGACGGTCAGTGGCGCAAGCCGGAGGCCGACACAGGAGCGTAGGGAGGGCATGATGGAGCTGGGCGGGATCTCGATCTTCGGCTTGCAGGAAGGCCTCTATGAGGTAGCGGGCGATAAGCGGTTCCAGCCCGTTCAAGAGGGGGCCCCCCGCCGGCCAGGTGCGCTACGTGTGACCGTGCGCCCGTTTCTCGTGATCGCTCCGGGCCATATAACCTTGTTGGATACGGGTCTGGGTGGCTGGGGATCGGAGGGATGGGGGGAGCTGTACGCCAATCTAGAGGCTCATGGCGTAGAGCCGGAGGACATAAGCTGTGTTGTGCTTACCCATTTGCATCCCGACCACGTCGGAGGGGCTTTGCTCGAGGAGGACGGCTTCTGGCAGCTTGCCTTTCCGGCGGCTGAGTACGTCATACAGCGCGCCGAATGGGACTACGCTCGCATCCGCCCTCATAAGCCCCCCCTAGAGCCGTTACTCCGGCTCCTAGAACGATCCGATCAGCTGCGGCTTGTGGAGGGCTCCATGGCCTTAAACGCCCACCTGGAGCTGGAACTCACCGGGGGGCACACGCCAGGGCATCAGGCCATCTGGGTGCACGGACGCGACGGCTCGGCTCTGCTAGCCGGGGACGTGCTCGCTAGCCTGTCCCAGTTCGGGCGTCGATTCCGCGCCAAATACGACACGGACCCGGAGCGGGCGTACGCCTGGCGCACGGCTCTCACAAAACGCCTCCGAGATCGGGCCGGAACGGTTGTGCTCTTCTATCATGGCCTACATCCGACGGCTATCCGCGTCTTCCCCCAAGCTGGGACGGAAGGAGCGTACTGGGAAGAGGTAACCCTCTAAAAGGGCCAAAATGCTTGACAGCGTTGGCGTCATTTGTGTATGTTCCGCTCCGAGCCTGAAAGGAGCCAGTGCCCAATACGCGTCACCGTCTAACCCCAAGCAGGAGGTACGCTTATGAGCCGCTTTGAGGAGCTCAGAGGCTTCGTGGAGTCCTTGGAAAAGGACTTTCGGGCTTTTTACGAGAAGGGGAACAAAGCGGCCGGTACCCGGCTGCGCAAAGCCATGCAGGAGCTGAAGGCCAAAGCTCAGGCGATTCGGGTGGAAGTGCAGCAGATTAAAAACCAACAAAAAGGCGCCTAAGTGTGTTGGAATCCTGGGGGGCCGTTTCGGATCGAGACGGCCCCCCTTGCATGCGGCAGGGAGCGGTGCGAAGGCTCGGAGGATTTCGCGAAAGCCCGTATACGGCAGCTAAAATCCGCACATGGATACCTGGATCAGCGCTTACGTGGAACATCTGCGCGCGGTCCGGCGCTATTCTGCCCACACCTGCACGGCCTACGGGAGGGATCTGCAGCAATTCTTCAGCTTCATCCGCGAACGCTTCCAGGAGACGACGTTTGCACCCGAGGTCTTGGAGACCCGCGCGCGTCTTTGGGCCCGCGCTTGGCTGGGCGCTCTTCGCGGCGCAGGAGCAAGGCCCCGGACGATAGCCCGAAAGGGGGTGGCGCTGCGCACGTTCTTTCGGTTTCTGTATCGACAGGGTTACATTAGACGCCAGGTCCTGGAGGCTTTGCCCACGCCGAAGGTGGGGCGGACCTTGCCGGTGTTTCTGGACGAAGAGGCCGTGCGCCGCCTGATCGAATCCACGGATACCCAAAGCCCCAAGGGTCGGCTGCGGCGCGCCATATTGGAGCTCCTCTACAGCACCGGCGTGCGTACAAGCGAGCTCGTCGGCCTGCGCTTGGAGGATTGGGATCCCTACGCTCGCCTGCTGCGGGTGCGGGGCAAGGGGGGGCGGATGCGCCTGGTGCCCGTGGGCCGGACGGCGGCCGACGCCCTAAAGGCCCACTTGGCGGATCGCGGCTCGCTTCGACCCCAAGACCCGTTGCTCTCGCTTTCGGGATCTCCTCTGAGTCGTCTTGCGGTGTACCGGTATGTGCGACGGGCCATTCGGGCTTTGTTTCCGGAGTTAACGCGCAAAGGGGCTCACGTGCTGCGGCATTCGATGGCCACGCATCTACTGGACCGCGGCGCTGATCTAGTGGCCATCAAGGAGCTCCTGGGGCATCAGAGCCTGGTGAGCACCCAACAGTACACGCACACGAGCCTAGAGCACTTAAAGGCCCTCTACCGGCGGGCGCACCCCCGTGCGGAGTGAGCCAAAGAGGAGGTCTATCATGAAGGTTTACTTCACCGCCCGGCATTTCAAAGCCCGTCCTGAGCTGCAGCGGTACGCCGAGCAAGCCGTAACCCGTCTGGAGCGGCTCTACAACGGGATTGTGGACTGCAACGTGGTGCTAGAGGATGAAGGGGCGGCTCATCGCAAGCGCAGCGAGATCTGGATCACGGTCTATGATCAGATTTTAAAGGCCACTTCCCGAGCTCCGGATTTCGAGTTAGCCATCGATGAGGCGGTGGAGAAGTTGCGCAGGCAGCTGGTGCGTTACAAAGAGCGCCGTCGGCGCAGGATCGGTCCGGATCGCCGCGATCTCGAAGCGGGATTGGCGGACTCGGAGGCAGGCGAAACCCTCGGGTGAGCCCTCATCAGATTGCAAGGCCCCGCTGGGCCCCTTTTCGTCTTCAACTGGGCCATACAAGCAGGGCTCCAAGATCGGCTACGTTGGTGCCCGTAGGACCCGTAAGGATAAGGGCACCAAGGTCCGCTAGAAGCGGGTAGCTGTTGTGCTCCCGCAGGGCCCGTTCCAGATTCCAACCCCGGGAGCGGGCCTGCGCCGTGCTATAGCCGTCCACTACGGCCCCTGCCGCGTCTGTGGGCCCGTCGCGGCCGTCTGTGCTGGCGGATAGAAGCGCAACCCCCTTGCGGCCCTCAAGGAAGCGCGCCGCGGATAAGGCCAGCTCCAGATTGCGACCACCCAGTCCGTGTTGTTCTCCCAAGCTCACCGTGGTCTCCCCGGCCCAGAGGATCACGCGGCCTCGGCCTCGAGGCCGAAGCCCGTCGGCCAGCAGGGCAAGCAGACGACCGACCTCGCTCGCCTCCCCCTCTAGGCGATCCGTGAGCGTCCAGGCCCGAAGCCCCAGTGCGCGGGCCCGCTTGCGCATGGCCTGAAGCGCGTTCTGCGCCGAGGCCAGGCAGATGCGCCCTAGCACGGTAGACGCAGAGCCCTGCCGTGAAGGCTCCCGCTCCAGGGCCCGTCGCGCCGCCTTCGGCAGGCGCTCCCACAGGCCGCGCTCGCGCAGCAGCTCTATGGCCCGCTTCCGGGCCTCGGGAATCCGGTACGTGGGACCCGAGGCCACGGCCTCTAGCCTTCGACCGGGCACGTCGCAGAGGATCAGCTCCAGCACTTTCGTGCGAGCTAGGCGCTCCAGCAGGCCCCCATTGGCCCAGCGCAGAAGGGTCCGTCGCACCAGGTTTAGCTCGTAGATCGGAAGCCCGGCGCGCTGAAGGAGCCAGAAGCCTTGCGCGGCCTCTTCCGCCCGCAGGGGTTCATGGTACAGGGCCCAAAGCGCCGAGCCGCCCCCTGTTGTGATCCAGATTACCAGATCCTCAGGCCGTGCTCGCCCCAGGGCCTCCCAGAGTTGCCAGGCGGCCGATTCGGCCTCTGGGGTAGGTAGGGGATGTGCTCCGTAGAGGACTTCCAGGGGACGGGCGTCTGCGGCGTACTCCGGTGCAGTAAGCAGCGCGCCCCCTGCGAGCCGGTCCGCGATAAGGGGCAGTAAAGCGCGTGCAACCTGAGTAGCGGCCTTTCCGATGCCGAAAACCCAGATAGCCCGAAATCGATCCATGCGCAAACGCCCGGCGGACCACGTTAGGTAGGGCCCGTGGCGCCGCAGTCGGCTGGGCAGGCATGCTTCGGGGTGCACAGCCTCCAGCCCGGCCTGCCAGAGCTGCAACAGCACGTCCTTCATCGAGGCGTCCGACTCATCCAGACCTGGAAGAACAGCCGGATCCGGTCCCAAGGTCGGGGCTCGGGGACATGGAGTAGAAACCGGTGACCGCTTGTTTCGATGCGTACCAGCGCATCAAGCCCCTCAAGCCAGGAACGTCGAAAGGCGCGGCGCACGGGGTTTTCAAGCTCCTGGCGGAGCCCGCTCCAGGCCTCTGCGTAAAGCTCTCGTAGGCGCACCAAGTGCAGCCACAATAGACGGCGCAGCGGTTCTCCCGGAAGCCCGTTTTGCCATAGCTCCAGACTGCCCGGAAAGCGATCGGCGTCCTCTTGAGAGACGTACAAAAAGCCATCCAGGCGGTCTTGGCTCTGCTGCACAAGCAGGCCCGTTAGCGCGCGCGCCGCTCCGTAAGCCATGAGGGCCTCACGGTAGCGGGAGCGCGGGTAGCCCAAAAGGTGAAAGGCCACCACAGCGGCATAGCCGACGTCCATGCCCACCTGCAGCAGCTCAGGGAAACGCGCAAAGGAACGGGGAACGCTTAGCAGCCGCCATCCCCGCGCAATGCGCTTTAAGCACGAATCCGGCACCCCTGCCTCTAAGAGCGCTTCCAGAGAAGAGGCCACAGGAGAGGTCGCCCGGGGATCCAGTTCGGCCAGGGCCTCCAGGAGGGCGCAGCGTTCCGCGGGGGTCTGCTCCGGGCTTCGGGCCAGATGCTGCAGGTGCGCGGTCCAGCGATACAGGGACTCCAACAGGGGGCGATGGGCTCGCGGCGCCCACTTTAGGGGCACCGGCAACATAAGATGCGCCGCGTATGCGTGGATACAGCCCATCTACAGCCGATGAAACGGCGTTTACAGAACGCGGGTTTCTCTTAGGGGGCCTTAAAAGAGCCGATCTGGCCCGCACCGGCCGTAAAGGGCCGTGAGTTGATATAGCCGCCGCGTATGCTCGGGGCTTATCTGATCCCAGCTAAAACGCCACGTCCAGTTTCCCTCGGACGTGCCGGGGTAGTTCATGCGGGCCTCCGATCCCAGGCCCAGCACATCCTGGAGGGGGAAAACGGCCTGATCGGCCACCGAAGCCAGGGCCAGCCGGATTAGATCCCAATGGATTTCGCGCCCGTCCGAGTTGGCGTATTGGCAGGCGAAGGCGCGTTCGTGGGTTGTGGCGCGTTCGAACCAGCCGCGCGTGGTATCGTTGTCGTGGGTGCCCGTGTAGACGACCGTGTTTGGCTCGTACCAATGCGGAAGAAAGGTGTTCTCGGGCCCGCCTGAGAAAGCGAATTGCAACACGCGCATGCCGGGGTAGCCGTAACGCTCGCGAAGAGCCCGCACCTCGTCCGTGATCACCCCCAGATCCTCGGCCACGATCGGCAGACGACCCAGGGCGGCCTCCAGGGCGTCGAAAAGAGCCTCGGCGGGGCCTGCGACCCAGCGGCCGCGCTCGGCCGTGGGTTCCGATGCGGGGATCTCCCAGCAGGCGACGAAGCCGCGAAAATGATCGATGCGGATCAGGTCCATAAGCGAAAGGGCGTGCCGCAGGCGGTCGATCCACCAGCGATAGCCTTCATGGGCCATCGTCTCCCAACGATACAACGGGTTGCCCCAACGCTGTCCGGTAGGGCTGAAGTAATCCGGCGGCACGCCGGCGACCACGGTGGGGTGCCCGTATTTGTCCAGCTTGAAAAACCGCTGATGGGCCCAGACGTCCGCGCTGTGATGGGCGACGAAGATCGGCACATCGCCAAAGAGCCGCACGCCGCGCTCGTTGGCGTAGCGCTTTAGCGCGTCCCATTGCTGAAAAAAGATCCACTGTGTAAACGCGTGAAAACGCACGCGCTCCGCCAGCAGCTTGCGCGTCTCTGCCAGCGCATCCGGTTGCCGCAGGGCAAGAGGGGTATCCCAGCTGTTCCATGGGCTTCCCCGATGGTGTTCGTGCAGGGCCATGAACAGCGCGTAATCGTCCAACCACGCGCGCTCCCGTTCGCAAAAGCCTTCAAAGGCCTCACGCTCCCTGGAGGAGGCGTTCCAGAAGAAGCGCTCCGCGGCCTCCTGCAGCCGGCGCATCCGGTAGGCGGTCACGGCGGGATAGTCGATGCGATGCGGACTAAGGCCCCGAAACGGCGGCTCCGGATCCGGCTCAAGCCAACCGCGTTGGACCAAATCGTCCAGGTCGATGAGCAGGGGATTTCCGGCGAAGGCCGAAAGGGCCGCATAGGGTGAGTTTCCGGGGCCCACCGGCCCTATGGGCAGCATCTGCCACAGGGATTGGCCGGCTTCAGAGAGCCAGTCCACGAAGCGGCGGGCGCTTAAGCCCAGATCGCCGGATCCGTAGAGGCCCGGAAGCGAGGTGGGGTGCAGTAAGATACCGCTTGAGCGGGGAAAGCGCATGCCTTAGGCAGCGGGTTCGGGTTTGAGGAAAAGCGCGGCCAGCGGGGGCAGAAGAAGGCGCAGCGAGTGCGGTCTTCCGTGATACGGCACAGGCTCCGCCCAGAGCCCTCCTAAGTTGCCCATGTTCGTCCCCCCGTAGTAAGCTGAGTCCGTGTTCAGCAGCTCTCGGTAAAACCCCGGGATCGGGACTCCCACTCGGTAATCGTATCGGGGCACGGGCGTGAGATTGAGCACCACGAGGATGTGCTCCGATCCCGCTCGTCGGAGGAAGGCGAGCACGCTCTGGTCGGCGTCGTGGAAATCCACCCACTCAAATCCGGACCAGTCGAAGTCGACCGCGTGCAGGGCGGGCTCTTGACGCAGCAACCGGTTGAGGTCGCGCACCAAGCGCTGCACGCCCCGATGCAGGGGATCTTCAAGCAGGTGCCAGTCGAGGCTTCTTCGATAGTCCCATTCGCGCTCCTGCGCGAACTCCTGGCCCATGAAGAGAAGCTTCTTGCCCGGATGGGCGTACTGATAGGCCAGCATCGCGCGCATGTTGGCAAACCGCTGCCATCGGTCTCCCGGCATGCGGCCCACTAGTGAGCCCTTGCCGTGGACCACCTCGTCGTGAGAAAACGGCAGAACGTATTGTTCGCTAAAGGCATATAGCATCGAGAACGTCAGCTCATGCTGGTGGTACTTTCGGTAAACGGGGTCTCGGCTGAAGTAGCGCCGCGTATCGTGCATCCAGCCCATGTTCCACTTGTAATCGAAGCCCAAGCCTCCGACATAGGTGGGCCGAGAGACCATGGGCCAGGCCGTCGATTCCTCGGCTATCAGGATCACCCCGGGATGTTGGGCGTGGAGGACCTCGCTTAGTTCCCGCAAAAAGGCGATCGCCTCCAGGTTTTCGCGGCCTCCGTAGGAGTTGGGTACCCACTCCCCTTCGCGGCGCGAATAGTCCAGATACAGCATGGAGGCCACTGCGTCAACCCGAAGGCCGTCTATATGATAGGCCTCGGCCCAGAATAGGGCGTTGGCGATGAGAAAGTTGCGCACCTCGTAGCGGCCGTAGTTGAAAATCGCCGTATGCCAGTCCGGATGATATCCCTGACGGGGATCGGCGTGTTCGTACAAGTGCGTGCCGTCAAAGCGATACAGGCCGTGTGCGTCGGTGGGAAAATGGGCGGGCACCCAGTCCAGTATGACCCCAAGTCCGGCCTGGTGGCAGCAATCTATAAGGTAGCGCAGCTCATCCGGCTCCCCGTAGCGGGAGGTGGGCGCAAAGTACCCCGTCACTTGATATCCCCAGGAGGTGTCCAGGGGATGCTCCATGATGGGCAACAGTTCCAGGTGCGTAAACCCCATCTCCACGGCGTAGGGGATGAGCCATTCGGCCAGTTCCCTATATGAAAGCCACCGATCCCCCTCCTCGGGCACCCGCCGCCAGGAGCCCAAATGCACTTCGTATATGAGCAGCGGTTCGTCGAACCGGTGGCCCTGAGCGCGGCGCCGCATCCAGGCCTCATCGGACCACGTATAGGAGGGGGCGTAGACGATCGAGGCCGTGGCGGGTCGTTGTTCGGCGTAAAACGCGACCGGATCGGCCTTGAGCAGGATCTCGCCTGAGCGGGTGCGGATTTCGTATTTGTAGCGGGCTCCGGGTCCAAGGCCGGGTATGAAGATCTCCCAGACTCCGCAGCCCGGATGCAGACGCATCACGTGCCGGCGTCCGTCCCAGGCGTTCCAGTCTCCGACCACGCTCACCCGTTCGGCGTTCGGAGCCCAAACGGCAAAATGCACCCCCCGAACCCCCTCATGTTCTAAGCAGTGCGCTCCGAGCCGTTCGTACAGGCGCCAATGCCGACCTTCGGCTAACAGGTACCGGTCCAGCTCCCCCAACACGGGCCCGAAAGCGTACGGGTCGTAGGTCTCCCAAATGGGGCCTGTCTGCTCGGCGATGCGCAACGTGTACTCTTGGGCTCTGGGTCGATCCGGGCCGGGCCAGCGAAACAGGAAGCAGCCCGGCGCCGGCACGTACGCCGGCTCTATGAGCTCGCCAGAGCCGGTAAGCAGCCACATCCGGCGGGCCGAGGGCCAGAAGGCGCGCACCACCCAGCCGGATTCATCTCGTTGAGGCCCTAAAATGGCGAACGGGTCTCCGTGTCGGGCCTCGAAAAGGGCCTCTATGAGCGCTGGGTCAGGGTGCATCGCGCAGGCGGCCGCGCAGCTTAGCCTAACAGCATCGCGCCCAGGGATACGAGCACCAGGTTCAGCACGGAAAGCGGAAAAAGATACACCCAGCTCAGGCGCATGAGTTGGGTGTATTTGAAGCGGGGGATCGTCCAGCGCACCCAGATGTAGACGAAGACGAAGAAGCTCGTTTTGAGCAAGAAGGCCAGCAGCTCCAGCGCCGTCTGGGCCCAAACGGGCAGGTCGGACATGAACAGATGCCCGAAGGGTACTAGATAGCCGCCGAAGAAGAGCGTCACGATCACGGCGCTCGAAAGGATCATGTTCATGTATTCGGCCACATAGAACATGCCGAACTTCATGGAGCTGTATTCCGTGTGGTATCCGCCCACCAGCTCCTGTTCCGCCTCCGGCAGGTCGAAGGGCAGCCGGTTGGTTTCGGCGAAAGCCGTAATGAGAAAGATCAAAAAGCCCAGGGGGTTGCGCAGCACATTCCAGAGCTCCTCTTGGGCCGCCACGATCTGGGTGGTCATAAGCGAGCCCGTCTGGATGATCACGCTCAAGACGGCTAGCCCCATCGGGATCTCGTAGCTGATGAGCTGAGCCGAAGAGCGCAAGCCGCCCAAGAGCGAGTATTTGCTGTTGGAGGCCCAGCCGCTCAACGTGATGCCGTAGACGTTGAGGGAGGTGATGGCCAAGATGTACAGGATCCCGATGTGCACATCCGCTACGATCAGATTGTGCGCAAAGGGCAGAACGCCGATCAGGGCCAGGGAGGCCGCCACCGAGATCATCGGGGCCAGTCGGTGCAGCCACCGGTTGGCCGTGCTCGGGGCGATGTCCTCCTTGAGGAGGAGCTTAAGGACGTCGGCAAGGGGCTGCAGCAGCCCATACGGCCCCACGCGATTAGGCCCAATGCGGTTTTGGATCCAAGCGCTGATGCGTCGCTCGAAGTACGTCGCATAGGCGGCCATCGTGAAAAGCACAAGAAGGGCTGCGCCAAGGAGTACGAGTTTCGGGTAAAGCGTCTGGATCGCCATGGTCACGCCACAGGTTGCGGGTGAAGGTCCAGCCGCACGCCTTGCAGGCCGATTGCGGCGTAGCTCAGTCCGCGCAAGGCGGGTATGGCCTGCGCTAGCTCCGCGAAAACCGCCTCCGGACCCGTATAGTCGACCGGGGAACCGAGCTCCCGCATAAGGCCCTGAGCCAGCTCCCAACCGGGCCGGCAATCGAAGTAGTGCTCATGGCCCCACCATCGATCGAACGGAGTGGCGTGATGGTCCAGGCGGCTTTTGCCCATCTCGGGGACAAGGGTCCGATCCATGCCTTTACTGGCTTTGGCGGGCCGGACGCGCTGCAGCACCCCCTGCTGGTTTACGAAGCAGCCTGTGGCCTCAGCGTGCGTGCATAGGGCCAGCAGCACCTGAGCACGGCTAGCCGTTTCGGTCCAGTGGCTGGAGGCCACGATCCACTCGCCCGCCTCCGGAACGGGCCAGGCGCCGGTGCCCAGGGGGTCATCGCCAAAGACGAGCACAAGGCGCAGCCGCCCGTCGCGCAGCGCCTGCGGCCACTGCTGCACGGGAAGCCCGTCTGGTCCGGGGGAGATGCCCACAAGCTCGCAGCCCGTCCGATTAGGCGTGCGATCGCGCAGGCGCAAAAAGGCATCCTCGAAGCTGGGGTCTTCGTGCCGCAGGAAGTCCAGATGGGGCGTGCCGAGCACCTCGAAGGCCAAGCGCCGGATCACGTAAAGGTCCTCTAGCGACAAGGAGGCCGAGGCCAAGACGGCGATCTGCTCTGGGGGCGCAGAGCGCAGCAAATGGGCCGCCCTTCGCAGGGATTCCTCCCAGGATGCGGCCCGGAGCCCTTCGAATTCGCGAACATGGGGGCCGTCGAGCCGGTTTTCGTTAAGCCGCCGATAGCTCAGCCGACCCTCATCGCACATCCAGTAGTCGTTTACGAGCGGGTTATGGCGGGGGGTGAAGCGCTCTACGCGGTTGTGCCGGGTCCAGATGTAGATCGAACAACCTCGAGCGCAACCCGTGCAGATGCTCGGCGTAGAGGCCATCTCCCAGGCCCGGGCCCGAAAGCGAAAGTCCGCGCTCGTGAGGGCTCCGACAGGGCAGATGTCGATCGTGTTCATCGAGTAGGGGTCGTCGAAGCTCATGCCGGGGGCCGTGAAGGGGTAGTTCTTGTCGCCCCGTTGGATGATCGTAAGTTGGCGCGAGCGGGAGATCTCCTCGGTAAAGCGCACGCACCGGGTGCAGTTGATGCAGCGCTCAGCATCCAACACGACTCGTGGGCCCAGTGGGATGCGCTTGGGCTTGTGCACTTTCACAAATTCAAAGCGCGAGGAGTCGGGCCCGAACTTGTACGTTAGCTCCTGCAGGGGGCATTCTCCAGCCTGATCGCAGATCGGGCAATCCAGGGGGTGATTGAGCAGGATAAACTCCAGGTTTTCCCGTTGGGCCCGACGCACGAGGGCCGAACTGCGGTGCGTGCGCACGACCATGCCGTCGGTGATCTCCGTGGCGCAAGAGGGCATGAGCTTGGGGAAGAAACGCACCACGACTTTGCCCTCTGCGTCGAGCTCGGGTTGGCCGGTTTCCCGGTTGAGCACAAGCTGGCCGACTTCGACCAAGCACTGCCGGCAGTTGGCCGGAATGGACAGGGCCGGATGGTAGCAGAAGTAGGGCAGCTCGATGCCATGCTGCAGACAGAACTCCAGGATCTTGGGGCGGCCTTCGAATTCGAAGACGTCGTCGTCTATGTAAACCTTGGGCATAGCGGCGTCCTCAAGCCTTTATGAGGGGATCGTTTCCGGGACGGCCACAAGGCTCGGCCGGCAGCGGGCCTCGAATTCCTCGCGGAAGCGCTGAACGGTATGCCGAACGGGCCAGGCTGCGGCGTCGGCTAGGGCGCAGATCGTGCGCCCCTCCATCTGGTCGCAAATCTGCAGCAACAGGTCTAGATCCGAAGGTTTGCCCTCTCCTTGGGCGATGCGACGCAGGATTTTGACCAGCCAGCCCGTGCCCTCCCGGCAGGGCGTGCACTGGCCGCAGGACTCGTGGTGATAGAACTCTGCGATACGGAGCAGCACGCGCACCATATCGGTGTCTTCATCCAACACGACCATTCCGGCCGTGCCCATCATGGAGCCCGCGGCCCGGAGCGATTCGGCGTCCATGGTGATCCCGGCGATCTGATCGGCTCGCAAGGGCGGGGTGGAGGAGCCCCCGGGGATGACGGCCTTGAGGCGTTTGCCCCCGCGCACACCTCCGGCTATTTCGTAAATGAGCGTCTCTATGGGCATGCCCGAGGGAAGCTCGTAGACGCCCGGACGGTTCACATGTCCCGAGATCCCGTACAAGATGGGGCCCGGGTGCTTGGGGGCGCCGATCCGGCTGTACCATTGGGCCCCGTGGCGCACGATAAGGGGCACGTTGGCCAGCGTCTCCACGTTGTTGATCGTCGTGGGCCTGCCCCAGAGCCCTCGCTGAGCCGGAAAAGGCGGTTTCTGGCGGGGATAGGCCCGTTTGCCCTCGATGGATTCCATTAGAGCCGACTCCTCGCCGCAGATGTAGGCGCCAGCCCCTTTGTGCACGTAAAAAGCCACCCCGAAGTCCGTATCGCAGATGCGCGCGCCGACATAGCCGCGCGCACGGGCCTGTTCCAGGGCCTCCTCAAAGCGGTCGATCCAGTCGGCGTACTCGCCGCGGATGTAGACGTAAATCGCAGAAGCTCGAATCGCGTAGGCCGCCAGCAGGGCCCCTTCGATGAGCAGGTGCGGATTGTACTCCAGGATCTGGCGGTCTTTGAAGGTGCCGGGCTCGGATTCGTCTCCGTTTACGCATAGGTATCGGGGGCGCCCATCCGGCGGAGGCATAAAGCTCCACTTGAGCCCCGTGGCGAAGCCGGCCCCGCCCCGGCCGCGCAGGCCCGAGGCCTTAACCTCTTCGATGAGGCGCTCAGGGCTCCAGGCCGGATCCGTGAGCACGCGCCGAAGCGCCTCATAACCCCCGTGTGCCTCGTATACGGAGATGTCGCGCAGGTTCGGAATCGGGGGCAGCAACAGAGCTCTGTAGCGTTTCCATTCCATGGCGCTTTCTGTTCCTCTGAGCACAGGCGGTTCCCTACGAATCCGATGAAGCCTCCTGCTCCCATGGGCGCTCGGGCAAGGGGATGGATGCGAACTCCGGCATGCGGCCCTGGCGCAGCTCCTCTATGAGCTGATCCAGGCGTTCTTGGCTCAGCCGGTGCACGTAGCGCCGGTTGTTGATCATAAGCACGGGGCCGGAGCCGCAGGCGCCCAGGCATTCCGTATGCCGCACGGTAAAAAGCCCATCTGGGGTGGTCTGCCCGTCGCGCACCCCCAGACGCTCTTCTAAGTGGCGCAATAGATCCTCAGCCCCCAGGACTTGGCAGCTCAGGCAGGTGCAGAGGTCCAGCACGTATCGGCCACAGGCTTGCGTGTGGTACATCGTGTAAAAGGTGGCGACCCCATAGACCTCTGCTGGGTTTAGGCTCAGGGTCTGGGCCACAAGCTCGATCACCTCGCGGGAGAGCCAGCCGAACTTCTCCTGGGCCATCCACAGCACGGGCATCAGCGCTGCGCGCGCCGTCGGATAGCGGCGCCTGATCTCCGCAATACGGGCCAATTCTTCGGCCGTGAAAGCGTACTCCGGTTCCATGGTGCCCTCCCTACTTGTCTGCCTCACCCATTACGGGATCCACCCCCCCGATGAGCACGACCACATCGGAGACCATGGCGCCCTCTAGCATGGACTCTAGGGCCTGGATGTTGCAGAAAGATGGGGAGCGGATTTTAAGCCTCCAGGGGAAGCCCGTTCCGTCGCTTTGGATGTAGAAGCCCAGCTCTCCCTTAGGGGCCTCTATAGCGGCGTAGGCTTCAGCCCCTTTGGGCGGGCATACCCCCCAGTCCGTGTACATGAAGTCGTGAATGAGCCCCTCCATGGAGTAGTAGACCTCGGCTTTGTGGGGGTAGCTGAGCTTGGCGTTCTCGTTGCGGATCGGACCCGGGGGCAGTTGTCGCAGACACTGCTCGATGATGCGCACCGATTGGCGCATCTCCTCCATGCGCACGTAGTAGCGGGCTAGGTTATCGCCTTCGGTGCGCACGGGCACGTCGAACTCCACACGGTCATAGACCAAGTAGGGTTCAAAAGTGCGCACATCGTACGGCACGCCCGAGGCGCGCAGGTTGGGTCCCGTAAGGCCCAGCTCCAAGGCGCGTTCGGCGGAGACCACGCCGATGCCCTCGTTGCGCTCCAGCCAAATTCGGTTTTTGTTGAGCAGCTTTTCCCAGTCGCGCAGCTCCCGCGGAAAGCTGCGGATAAAGCTGCGGATCGCCTCGATCGCCTCGGGGGTCAGGTCGGAAGCCACACCCCCTATGCGCGCGTGCGATACGGTCAGGCGAGCCCCGGCGATCAGGTCAAAGAGGTCGTAGATCTTCTCCCGCTCCCGGAAGGTCCACAAGAACATGGAAACGGCCCCAGAGTCCATGACCATGGAGCCCAACCAGAGTAGGTGCGCCAGGATCCGCGCCAGTTCGCAGGCGATGGTTCGGATGTACTGGCCCCGTTCGGGCACCTCGATTTGCGCTAGCTTTTCAACAGCCAGGCACAGGGCCACGTTGTTGGAATAGGGGGAAAGGTAGTCCATCCGGTCCGTATAGGGCATGAACTCCTGAAAGGTTTTGTATTCAGCCACCTTCTCGATGCCTCGATGCAGGTAGCCGATGTCGATCACGCAGGACCGGATGATTTCCCCATCTAGTCGCGCCACCACGCGCAGGACGCCATGGGTGGCCGGATGCTGAGGCCCGATGTTGAGGATCATCTCTGTGCTGAGGGCGTCCTCGATAAACGTGGCGGAGCTGTGCTTTGACTCCAGACGCCGCAGCAGAGCCCGGTTGTGCTCCCGCCAGATCTCCAAGTGGCTGCCTTCGATGAGGGCCTCAAGCCGGGCGTGTGTCTGCGAGGTGGCTTCCATAAGATCAGCGAGCTGGAGATTCGGGTTTTTCCGGCAGCGGTAGGCTACCCGGGATGCCGAGCAAGGGGAATTCCTTGCGCAGGGGATGATAGCGGAAGTCCTCCGGCAGATATATCCGCCGCAGATCGGGATGACCCGCAAAACGGATCCCCATCATGTCCCAGGCTTCCCGTTCATGCCAATTCGCATTGGGGTATACGGGCGTGATGCTGGGCACGACAGGGTCGGATTCCTCGCAGCGGACTTTAAGCCGCAGCCGAAGCCCGTGAGCCAGGGCGACGAGGTTGTAGACGACCTCGAAGCGCTCCTGCTCGGTGAACCGATCCACGGCCGCGATGTCCACCAGATAATTGAAGCCCAACTCCGCTTTGAGCACGCGGCAAACGTCCCGAATCAGCTCGGTGCGCACTAAGATTGTGGTCTCTCCCAAAGCGCGGCGGATTTCACGTATTCCGCCTGGAAAACGCGCCTCTAGGTGGGCGATAACGTCGTCGAAGGTCATTCTTTTTCGGGAAAGGCAAATACCGGTTCGGTACGCTCGCGGATTTTGCGTTGGATCTCCAGGATAGCATGTAGGACCGCATCCGGTCTAGGAGGACAACCGGGCACGTATACGTCCACGGGCAGAAACTGATCGGCCCCTTGGACGACCCCGTAACAGCGGTGCATGCCCCCCGTGGAGGCACAGGCGCCCATGGCGATACACCATTTGGGCTCAGGCATCTGATCCCAGATGCGCCGAATCGCGTGCGCCATCTTGTACGTGCACCAGCCAGCCACGATCATGCAGTCGCTTTGGCGGGGGGAAAACCGGAAGACCTCGCTCCCGAAGCGGGCTACGTCGTAGCGGGGGCCGGCCATGGCCATCATCTCGATGGCGCAGCAGGCAAGCCCC
Organism: Bacteroidota bacterium; assembly: GCA_025059945.1. NCBI lineage: Bacteria > Pseudomonadati > Bacteroidota > Bacteroidota bacterium. The sequence goes on along the minus strand of JANXDC010000010.1, from coordinate 40,804 downwards.
ATGGGCATGGGGAAGACCGAATTCGACATCGCCCACCGCGCTAGCGCCTCCAGGCGCGTAGTGAAAAACCCCTGGCGCAAGGCTTGCTCTAAACTCATAGCTCTTACTTTCCGGTTGCCGTTACAACTCCGCAGGCCATCTGAGTCGTTCCATTAGGCTGCGAGGGTATCCTCCTGAGGCTGAGGGGCTTGCTGCCTCTGCTGGCGCGCCGCTTCCGTGCTCTGGCGCTCGCGCGCCTCTTTATCCCAATCGAAGACCCCTTTCTTGTAGCAATACCAGTCCCCGATCATGACCACAAGCAGAAAGATCATCACGGCCCCAAACACCGGCCATCCCAGTTCACGCAGCTGCACAGCCCAGGGGTATAGGAGTACGACCTCGACGTCGAAGACGATAAAGAGCATGGCGATAAGATAGAAGTGCACCGAGTATCGTTCCCGAGTCGTGCCTACGGGGTCCATCCCGCTTTCGTAGGGGATGAGCTTGCGCGGGTTGGGTTTGCGGATGCCGAGGTTTTCGGAGAGCGCGGCCAGAAAAACCGCCACCCCGATGGCGAGCAGCAGCAGCAGCAGCAGCGGCAGATAGGCCTCTAACATAGCAACGGATTGCACCCCTTGCCGCGGAAGCTTGATGAAGTTACTGGGGGTGCTTTTCGATTGTCAATTTCCTTTTCTTGCCCAGGCTTTTTGAGGGCGCTTATCTTGTTGCCGCACCCCCTGAAGATCGGGTTAAGGACGAACCGGATGACTTTCGATCGTTTGCTATACCGGGCCCTGGGGGGGCTTGTGCTGCTCAGCGCTCTTGCGCTGTACCTGAGCACCATGGCCCCCACGGCCAGCTTTTGGGACTGCGGGGAATTCATCGCCACAGCGCACGGGCTGCAGATCCCCCATCCACCCGGGGCGCCTTTCTATCTACTTGTGGGCCGTATTTTCAGCCTCTGGGTCCCGGCCTCGCATGTGGCCCTTTCGGTTAATCTAATCAGCGTGCTGGCTAGCGCCTTTACGGTGCTGCTCCTGTATCTGACGATCGGGCGGCTCATACTACTCTACAGAGGCCAGGATGTGGCCTTTTTTTTGGAGCGATCCTCCGGGCCCGTGCTTAATCCGGCCGAGGCTGTGGCCACATTCGGGGGAGCGGCCGTAGGCGCATGGGTTTTCGCTTTCTCGGATTCGTTCTGGTTTAACGCCGTAGAGGCCGAAGTCTACGCCCCCTCGATGCTTTTTACGGCTCTGGTTGTGTACCTGGCGCTCGTTTGGCATACGCGCGCCGAAGAGCGGCATCACGAACGCTGGCTTTTGCTGATCGTCTACCTGTTTGGCCTGGCCATCGGGGTGCATCTGCTTAACCTGCTTGCGCTCTTTTTCGTTACGCTTATCTACTATTTCCGTCGTTTCGAGGCGTATCAACCCCTGGAAAGTTGGCCCAACTGGAGGGGGGTGGCCCTGACGGGTTTGGTTTCGATCGGGTTTTTCTTGGCCATCTATCCGGGCATTGTGCAATGGCTACCCACGATTGCCGACGATTTGGGCCTTGTGCCCTTCTCGATACTTGTGCTCGGCGGAACGACTGCGTTCGTCTACTGGACCCAGAAGCAGCGGCGCTACGCGCTCAATCTCATCGCTCTGTCCTTAGCGCTGCTTCTGATCGGGTACTCCAGCTACGCGTTGATCGTGATCCGCAGCCAAGCTGATCCCCCTATTGACCAGAACGACCCTGAAACGGCCGAGGCCTTTGTTAGCTACCTCAAGCGAGAACAGTATGGCTACACTCCCCTGCTTGTGGGCCGTTCCTACGATAACCGCACGGGCTGGTTCGTAGACGGCAAGCTCTTCCCTCGGCGTTGGAGCGAGGAGCCCAGTCACGTACAGGTCTACCGCCAGTACGCGAGCGACTGGGACTTCTTCTGGCGCTATCAGGTCGGGCACATGTACCTGCGCTATTTCCTCTGGAACTTCGTCGGCCGCGATGCCGACGTGCAGGACGCCGCCTGGACGGCCGGCTTTGCGCGCACCGGCAACGAGGGCAATCCGGGCCACAACACCTACTTCGCCCTTCCCTTGCTGCTGGGCCTTATCGGCATGGCCTATCATTTCATGCGCGACCGACGCCGAGCGCTGGCCGTGCTGGTGCTCTTCTTCATGACGGGTTTGGCGATCATCTTGTATCTCAACCAGACCCCCTTACAGCCCCGGGAGCGCGACTACTCCTACGTGGGAAGCTTCTTCGCCTTCTCCATCTGGGTCGGCATCGGGGTTACGGGTCTTGTGGAGCTCCTCGTAGGTCAACTTCGGCTCGCTTGGCAAGAGCGCCGGGCTCTGCTGTGGGCGCTTTCAGGGGTGCTTCTGTTGGCCCTTGTGCCCGTGCGGATGCTAGCGGTCAACTACGACGATCACGACCGAAGCGGCAACTACGTGCCCCCGGATTACGCCTACAACCTGCTCAACTCCTGCGAGCCGAACGCGATCCTGTTCACCAACGGGGACAACGACACTTTCCCTCTCTGGTATCTGCAGGAGGTCGAGGGCGTACGCCGGGACGTGCGCGTGGTGAACTTAAGCCTGCTCAATACGACCTGGTACATTTTACAGCTCAAGCATCAGGCCTCTCGGCAAGCCCCTCCGGTGCGGATCTCGTTCAGCGACGAACAGATCCGCGCCCTGGCCCCGCAGGAATGGCGGCCTCAGACGATCCGCGTACCCCTGGATTCGGCCGCCGCGCGCCGAATCGGGCTTGTGCGCGCGCGCGAGTCCGCCCCCGAGGCCCTAGAATGGCGCTACGAGGGCCGAAGGCTGGATCAGAACCGCTCCTATGTGATCGTTTCGGATCTGCTGGTGCTGGACATCGTGCGGCAAAACCTTAACGAGCGTCCGATATACTTCGCCACCACGGTATCCCGAGACAACCAGGCGGGGCTACAACAGCATTTTCAACTAGAAGGGCTGGCCTATCGGGTGGTTCCCGTGAGGACCCAAGAGCCCCTGGGGCGCGTCATCCCAGAGCTGCTGGAGGCCCGCCTGTCGGGGTTTCGGTTCCGAAACTTGGACAACGGCCGCGTCTACTACGATGAGAACGCAAGGCGGCTCATTGACAACTACCGAAACTTTTTCATCGCCCTGGCGGGGGCATATCGGAAAGCGGGCAACCTCAGGCAGGCCGTGGCCACGCTCGATCGGGCGCAGCAGCTCATCCCTTTTTCCGTTATTCCAAGCGATGGGGTTTCCTACTTACTCATGGCTCAGGAGTACCTGCAGGCGGGCGCTCAAGAGGCGGCGCGCACGCTGGCCCGCGAGGCCGAAAAGACCATTTTTGCCGGCATAGAAGCCCAGATAGAAGACCCGAGCCGATCCGTGCAGATGCTGCTCTTCTTGCAGCGGCTTTACCTGGAGATGGAGGCCTACGAAGAGGCCGCTCGGCTCAGCCAGCGCCTGGCGCGCCTGACCGGGGATCCCAACTACGCACAAAGCCCGGAGCAAATGCGTGAGTTGGCGCGTACGCTTTTAAGGCGCGACACGCTAGAGTCCGACACCGTGAATTAAGGGGACCTGCAATGCCCCACACTTTTACGGAGGAAGATTTCGGCCGCATCGCCCAGGTGCTAGGGGCGCCCTACCGACGCGAGGGCAACACCGTGCGCTTTGCCCTGCACAACGCGGTCGAGGGGCGCAAGCTGGTTCTGGAAATTTGTCCCGAGCTACAGCTCGAGGGAGGCGTGCATAATCTGATCTCTGTTTTTGCTCCAGGCGCCTTTTTGCAGCTGCACGACTGCACGGGCTACGTGGCCAGTCAGGAACTAGGGGAGGTGCTCTTCTTCGGTCGATCCGGGGGGCACGTTTCAGGGCTTGTGGTGGAGCGCGAAGCGGGCTGCTCGCTGTACGCCAACGTCTTGCAGCGCTGGCTGAGCGCGGATTTCACGGTCCTGCCTCCGGAGATCCTCATGGCCAGCGTGGTCTTGTCCCTCACGGAGACCCTCGAGGGGCCCGGATGAGTAGGGTCTATGTTGCGCTTGCACACCCGCGGATTCGCCTTTCGCGCGCCGCTCTGCGGACTTGGGTCTTTTATGTGCTGCGTGCTGAGGGCTACGAGCCCGCCTCGGTGGGTGTCATCGGGGTTGACGACGCCTACATCCGACGGCTGCACCGGGACTATTTGGGCCGGGACACGGTGACGGACGTCATGGCCTTTCGCCTCAACGAGGGCCCCAGGGTGGTGGGAGAGGTCTACATCGGGCTGGATCAGGCCCTGCGCCAGGCGGCTCACCACGGGGTGGACCCCGAGGAGGAACTCTTGCGGCTTTTGGTGCACGGGCTGTTGCACCTTTGCGGTTATAGCGATCAGACCAAGGCGGAGCGCCGGCGTATGTTCGCACGCCAGGAGGCCTACTTGCAGAACCCCCCTCCGCAGAGGCCTCCCCTGCGGCTTGTGGTGCGGGAAACCCGATCCAAGCGCTCACCGTTATAGCCTGGCGCAGATAGCAGAAAGACCATGGCTGTATCCCGGTCCTTGATCGTTGTGGAATCCCCGGCTAAGGCCAAAACAATCAGCAAGTACGTGGGCGAGCGCTTTTGGGTCAAGGCCTCCGCGGGGCATGTCAAAAACCTTCCCGAATCTGAGCTCGGGGTGGATATCGAGGCTGGGTTTCTGCCGAGATACGTGACAATTCGGGGCAAGCGGGCTCTGCTCAAGGAGCTGCGCGAGCTGGCCTCAAAAGTCGAGGCCATTTACCTGGCCATGGACCCCGACCGGGAAGGAGAGGCCATCGCCTGGCATATCGCCGAGGAGCTGCGCGCCGCCCAGAAGCCGATCTACCGGGTGCTGTTCTACGAGATCACGCGTCAGGCCGTGCAGGCGGCCCTTCAGGAGCCGGGGCAGATCAACGAACGCCTGGTGCGCTCCCAGCAGGCCCGGCGCGTGATGGATCGACTCGTGGGCTATAAGATCAGCCCCATTCTATGGAAGGCCATCTATAAGGGCCTTTCGGCTGGCCGGGTGCAGTCCGTGGCGTTGCGGCTGATCTGCGAACGCGAACGCGAGATCTCGGCTTTCCTGCCGCAGGAGTACTGGAGCCTCTGGGGGCGTTTTGCCGTCCCGGGTGGAGCGCTTCTGGGCCGTCTGCACCGCATCGGGGGGGAGCTCATCGGACCGCCCAGCAACAAAAAAGGGCACCGGCACCTGCCCGATCAGGCCGCCGCGCTTCAAGAGGCCGAGGCTGCACGCGGGGCCGGACCATATCGCATCGCAAACCTTGAACGCAAACGCCTCAAACGCCAACCCCCTCCACCGTTTACGACGAGCACCCTGCAACAGGCCGCGGCCAATCGGCTCGGCTTTACGGCTGCCCGGACCATGGCCATAGCCCAGCAACTGTACGAGGGCATCGAGCTAGAGGGAGGGGAGCCCGTAGGGCTTATCACGTACATGCGCACCGACTCCACCCGGCTGAGCGCGGAGGCTGTAGAGGCCGCCAGGGCCTATATCGCCGATCATTTCGGCTTGGAGTGTCTGCCGAATCGGCCCCCTCAATACGCCGTCAAGCAGGGGGCGCAGGACGCCCATGAGGCGATCCGGCCCACGGATGTGCGGCGGGATCCGAAGTCGATCAAACGCTTTCTGACGGCCGACCAATACAAACTTTACGAGCTCATCTGGCAGCGCTTTGTGGCCTGCCAAATGGCCCCGGCCGAACTGGAGCAGGTTACGGTGGACATAGAGAGCGCCGACGGCCGCTACGGGTTTCGGGCCACGGGCTCGATCGTACTTTTCCGGGGCTTTATGCTCGTTTATGAAGAGCCTGAGCCCGAACGGGAGCCCGATGAAGAAGAACAGGGACGCTCTCCCTTCCCCGCAGGGCTGGCCCAGGGTCAGCCGGCCCACCTGGAGCAGGTAGAGCCCAGACAACACTTCACCAAACCCCCTCCCCGATACACAGAGGCAAGCCTCGTCAAGGCCCTCGAAGAGTACGGGATCGGCAGGCCGAGCACGTATGCCGTGATCTTGAGCACGCTTCGAGAGCGGCGCTACGTGCAGATGGAGGGCCGCAAGTTTGTAGCCACAGAGCTCGGCATGCGGGTAAACGACATTCTGGTGCAGCATTTTCCGGACTTTTTCGACGTCTCCTTTACCGCGCGCATGGAGGCGGATCTGGACCGGATCGCCTCCGGAGAGGCCGAATACGAGGCGATCCTGCGCTCTTTTTACTACGATCATCTGCTCAAGGCTCTTGAGGCGACCACGGCCCAACTGGATCACATCCGAGCCCAGCAGATCGAGCAGACCGCTGAGCGCTGTCCGATCTGCGGTCGGATGCTCCTCATCCGGCCCGGTCGATACGGGCGCTTTTACGGCTGTTCGGGTTTCCCCGCCTGCCGCTACAGACGCCCTCTGGAGGCCAGCACAGCCCTAGAGACGGATCGATCCTGTCCGCGCTGTGGGGGGGGGCTGCTGTTGTACAACGGCCGATACGGGAAGTTTTATCGTTGTGCGCGCTTTCCCGCCTGCGCACACAAGGAGCCCTATATAGAGGAGAGCGCTCCGCCGTGTCCCCAGTGCGGGCAGGGGCGCGTGGTGGAGCGGCGCACCCAGCGAGGTCGGCGTTTTTACGGCTGCACGCGATATCCGGATTGCGGTTTTACGAGTTGGGATCGGCCCGTAGCCCAGAGCTGTCCGCAGTGCGGACACGGATACCTGCTTGAGAAGAGCCGACGCAGGGGGTCCGTGCTCAGCTGTCCCGCTTGTGGGGCGCAGGTGGAATCCGCGCCGGTTGAGGCTTCTTCCTCCTAAGCGCTGTCTTTACGCAGCAGGCTCCTGAGGTCTCGGATAAGCGTTTCGACCGCCTTGCGGTCCGTTCCGTCGTAATAGCCCCGGATTTGGCCCTGGGGGTCGACGAGCACGAATTTGCTTGAGTGGATAAAATCATAGGGGCCGCCCTCTTCCTGCGGGGGGATTTCGTCGGCGGCGAGCCGAAAGCCGTATCGAGCCAGGCGGTAGATCTCCGGTTTAGGGCCGGTCACGAAGATCCACTGCTCCAGGCGGGCGTTCCAGTTACGGGAGTAGGCCTTGAGGATCTCCGGGGTGTCCCGTTCGGGGTCCACGGTGAAGCTTACGATCTTGACCCTGTCAGGCTGATCCCGAAAGGCCTGTTGCACGAGCGTCATATTTTGGTTCATCTGCAGGCAAATGCCGGCGCAGGAGGCGAAAAAAAACTCCGCCACCCAGTAGCGCCCCTTAAGATCGGCTAGCGAGATCGGCTGCTCGTCGTGATTGATAAGCCGGAAATCGGGCACTTGTCCGTAGACGGGGAGCTCTGCGGTTGACCGACCACGATCGGCGATCGCGTAGTACAGGATGAGTCCGGCGGCCGCAAGAAGGCCGCCTGCGATCCAGAGAGTCCGGTTGCGCTTCATGGTTCTTCTTGCGCTGCTCGGCGCAGACGCCGCCAATATACGATTCCTACGACCAGAGCGACCACGTAGGGGGTGGCCAGTAGGAGCCCAATGCCACCTCGGAAGGCCTGAGCTAGGGAGGCGCTATCGGCGCTTTCCAAGGCGGATTTGCACATGGCGCACTGCGCCCATCCGGGTTCCGCCAGCGCAAGCAGGCTCAAGACCGCGATCCAAGGCCAGCGCATCGAGATCTCCTTTAGGGTCGATTGAGGAGCACGCTCACCCCATCAGGCAGGAACCCCGCCGCCATGGCCAGAAGCAGGATCAACGGGGCCAGGATGGCGTAGACCAGGTTCAGCCGCTCAAAGCGCAGGTGCATAAAATAGGCCACAATAAGACCCGCCTTCATCAGGGCCACCGCGATAAGCAGGATCGCCTTAAACGGCTGGGGCACATGCCAGATGTCGATGAAATAGGCTAGGGTGCTCAGGACAAACAGCCAACCCCAGACCACCAAGTACACCCGCGTGGGGGGATGGGGGTGTGCGCCCGCCTTCGTATGATCCACCATCACTATGGCCTCCGCCTTAGAACAGGTAAAAGAAGGTGAAGATGAACACCCATACCAGATCTACAAAATGCCAGTAGAGGCCGGCTATCTCCACCATCTCATAGGAGCCCGCCCGTTCGTAGGCGCCCTGCAGCACGCGGCGCGCCACAAAGCCCAGCAGGATCACCCCGCTTAGGACGTGCAAGCCGTGAAAGCCTGTCAGGGTAAAGAAGTAGGCCCCGAACTGGGGAGCGCCGAAGGGGTTCTGCCAGGGCCTAACGCCCAGATCCTTGATCAAGTGCGTCCACTCGTAAGCCTGACAGCCCACAAAGGTTAGGCCTAGGAGCATGGTCAGGACCAGAAACAAAGCGGCTCGCCTGCGGTTGCGCTCGTAGGCCGCGTGCACGGCCAGGGCCATGGTGCCGCTGGAGGAGACCAGGATAAAGGTCATGATCGCGATAAGCAGTAGGGGGATCTCCTGGCCTCCGACATGTAGCGCGAAGATCTCGGCTGCGTTGGGCCAATTCGTTAGGGTAGTCCGTGTGGTGCCGTAGCTAACGAGAAAGCTGCCAAAGATGAAGGCGTCCGAGACCACGAAGATCCACATCATGAGTTTCTGCCAGCTCACGCCGAACGGGGACCTGCCGCCGCTCCAGTCGCCCCATGGGGTCCGCTCGGCGGTGGCGAGGGGCATGCTAGAGGGATGCGCCATGAGCCAATCTCCCACCTACTAAAGAAGCCCAAGCAAGGCGAAGACCCAGAGCCAAATCAGTCCCAAAAAGTGCCAATAAAGGGCCGCATTTTCCACAACGCGGCGTAGTCGGGAACTCACCGGGGCTTGCGGCCGCGCGCTCTGCCCCAAGGCCCATCCTAGGGCTATGAGCCCGCCCAGCAGGTGGAGCCCGTGTACGGCGGTGAGCACATAAAAGAAGCTGCTGGCCGGGTGGGTCTGCAGAAACACCCCTTGCGCGGCCAGGGAACGCCAAGCCTCCAACTGGCCCACCAGGAAAAGAGCCCCGCAAAGCAGAGCCATGCCCAAGAGCCGGCGCCCCTTGGACCAGGCGGATCGCCGTACCGCCCGCACAGCCCCCACTAGAAGCCCGCTTCCGGCTACAAGCAAGGCTGTATTCCACCATAAAATGGCCGGAAGCGTCAGGCGCTCGCTCAAAGGCCCGACGCGCACTATGTAGGCGCTTGAAAAGGCGGCAAATAGGATCGTTAGGCTACCCAACAGAAGCCACATGCCAAACTGGCCCACCGGCACAGATCGGGGAGCGGGGGACGGATTTTTCCAGGGTCCCTCTCCATTATCTCCGAAACCGTTTCGACCCGGGCCCCTTCGCAAAGGGGGAAGAGGGGGGCGCGGCCGCACTCGTTGCAGGGTGTCGGGCATTGGGGGCTCGTAGGTTCTAGACTCCGTTTTGTTCTGAAGCCGGTTTCCCGGCCCCGTTTTCTTGAGGAATCTGTGCAGGCTCTACGGGGGTCGTCTGGGGGACGTAGTCCTCGGCCGCTCCGGGTACAGCGTAATCGTAGGCCCACCGGTGCACAACGGGAAGCTCCGGACCCCAGTTCCCGTGTGGCGGTGGCGAGGGAGCCTGCCACTCCAGGGTGGTCGCCTGCCAGGGGTTGGCCGGCGCCTTGGGGCCTCGTATCCAGCTATGCAGGAAGTTGTATAAGAAGATCAGCTGGGCTGCCCCCACAAGGAGCGCGGCAACGGAGATAATCGCCTGAATGGTCTGCGCATCGGGCGGGATAAACTCATAACCCGAGAAGCCGTAATAGCGGCGCGGTACGTTCAGAAAGCCCAGGTAGTGCATGGGGAAGAAGATCCCGTAGACGCCCACGAAGGTGAGCCAGAAGTGCCACCGGCCCAGCCGTTCGTTCATCATGCGGCCAAATAGCTTGGGAAACCAGTGGTACAGACCGGCGAAGATGCCGAACACGGACCCCATGCCCATGACGATGTGAAAGTGGGCCACCACGAAATACGTATCCGTAAGTTGGATGTCCACAGGGGGGTTGCCAAGGAAGATTCCGGTAAGCCCGCCGGTGACGAAGACGGATACGAAGCCTATGGCGAAGAGCATGGCGGGCGTAAAGCGCAGGTTGCCGCGCCAGAGCGTAGCGATCCAGTTGAAGGTCTTGATCGCCGAGGGCACCGCGATAAGCAGCGTGGTCACCATGAAGGCGGTCCCCAGATAAGGGTTCATGCCGCTAATGAACATGTGATGCCCCCAGACGATGAAGCTCAAGAACGCGATCGCGCATATGGAGAGCACCATCACCCGGTAGCCGAAGATGGGCTTGCGCGCGTTGGTGGAGATCACCTCCGATACGATCCCCATCGCAGGCAAGATGGCGATGTAGACCTCCGGATGGCCCAAAAACCAGAACAGGTGCTGCCACAGCAAAGGGTTGCCGCCCTCATGGGGGATGTGTTGGCCGCCCACGACAACGTAGGGCACAAAGAAGCTCGTGCCCAGATGCCGGTCCAGCAGCAACAGCACCGCTCCCGCAAACAGAGCCGGGAAGGCGAGCAGACCCAAGATGGCCGTAATGAGCAGGGCCCAGACCGTAAGGGGCAGCCGGCCCATGGACATGCCCCGGGTGCGCATGTTCAGCGCCGTGGTCACGTAGTTAAGCCCCCCCATGACGGAGGAGACGATGAAAATGGCCATGGCCACAAGCCAAAGGTCCTGCCCCAGTCCGGAGCCCGGAACGGCCTTCTGCACGCCACTCAGGGGCGGATAGGCCGTCCAGCCCGCCGCGGCCGCTCCGCCGGTGACGAAAAACGAGGCCAGGATCACGACGCAGGAGAGCAGAAACACCCAGTAGCTGAGCATGTTCACGAAGGGGAAGGCCATGTCGCGGGCCCCGACCTGAAGGGGGATGAGCAGGTTGCCGAAGCCCCCCAGCAGGATGGCCGTAATGAAGAAGAAGACCATGAGCGTGCCGTGCATGGTGATGAGCGCCAGGTAGGCCTCGGGCTTTAGGATACCGTCCTGGTATAGGCCGGGGAAAAGCTTAGATAGGATCGGGATGGGCTCTTCGGGCCAGCCCAGTTGCAGACGCATAAGCCAAGAGAGCACAAGGGCCAAGAAGCCCATCAAGAGCGAAGTCAGGATGTACTGGGCGGCGATGACCTTGTGATCCTGGCTGAAGATGTATCGGGTCCAGAAGCTTTTGGGCTCATGCACGTGGGCGGATGCTTCATGTGCCATGGGGCCTTCTCCCGTTTTTGCGTGTTTTCAGAAGAACAAATCCGCCACCGTGGGCTGTTCGGCCAGCCATCGTGTGAGCTCCTCCTCGGAGGCGATTGTGAGCAGTCCACGCATGGTGTAGTGGCCCAGCCCGCAGAGCTCAGCGCAGGCGATCTCAAAGTCTCCCGTCCGGGTGGCGGTGAACAGAAAGCGCGTAGTCATGCCCGGCACGGCGTCTTGTTTGACGCGCAGATGGGGGACAAAAAAGCTATGCAGCACATCCTTGGCGCGCAGATAGACCACTACGGGTCGGCCCACAGGCAAGTAGAGTTCTCCCTGTCCGGCCGGGAAGAAGATGTCGTCCCGCGAAGCGGGGTCCTCTAAATCGATACCGAAAGGGTTGTCATCTGAGATGAGCCGCGGGTCGGTGCGGCCGAAGCGGCCGTCCGCGCCCGGATAGCGAAAGCCCCACTTGAACTGCTCTCCCCAGACCTCGACCTGAAACGCCTCCGGAGGCGGGGTGCGGTGGATCTGAAGCCACAGTCGGCCCCCGCTTACGATGAGCGCTGTCAGGATCACGGCGGGAATGACGGTCCAGGCGATCTCCAGGCCCCGATGCTCGCGGATGTGCTCAGCGCGCCGCTCGGGGCTACCCCGAAAGCGCCAGACGAAGTAAGCGAGCAGGGTGTGTACGAGCACGAAGACGACCCCCGTAACGATGAGCGTGACCGTGAAGAGCCGGTCCATGGCCGCTCCGTGCTCGGAGGCCAGAGGCGGCAGCCACCAAAACCCTCCGGCTATGGTGATGACGGCCACGAGCACAAAGAGCCCTATGAAAAGGGCTAGCGCCTGCCCTTGCTTGGGGTGGAACATGAATCGCCCCTCCCTTGGGTTGACCTAGCGGCGCACGAATTTGAAGTCGACCTCCACGGTCTGCCCGGCTCGCACCGTAACGTTCTGGCTGATCGCACCCAGCCGCTCATGCCAGGCTTCCAGCACGTAGGTGCCCGCGGGCACATTCCGAATGGTGAAGGATCCATCTTTTCCAGTTACGGCGAAGACAGGGTGATCGAAGACGGCCAGGTAGGCTCGCATCCAGGGATGCACATCGCACTTGAACGTGGCCGAGCCCGGACCCTCTGCTCGGTCGAACTGCCGGGTCATCTTGACCCCTTTGGTGGGCTGGCCGATGTTGAATTCGCCGTTGGCGCGGCTTGTAAAATGCACATTGTGTAGCAGGGGATCGGAGTTGCGGATCTCTACTGGCTGCCCCGTCATCACGGCCAGCACCCGGGGCGTGTACATGCACATGACCTGATCCAGCACGGCCACTGTGCGCACGGGTCGGAAGACCTTACCTTGCGTGCCCGTCTTGGCGTACACGATCACATTCTGCAGGGTGTTGTCAGAGTTGAGCACAAACTCTTCGGAATCGATCGTCTTGCCCCCATGCAGGGCGTCACAGGCTTTGTCTTGTTTCATGCTGATGGGGCGGGTGCGAATGGGGTTGCCCTCAAAGTAAACCTTGCCCCGGATCGTGCCTCCCTGAGCCCATAGGACGGAGGCGCTTCCCAGCAAGAAAAGGCAACTCAGACCGACCGATATAGCGCGTACGCCCATGATGACCTCCTCACATGATGGGGTGCGGGAAAAACGGCCTGCAAGAGATGGTTCTGCTCTATGCGATACACGATGTTGCTAACCCCTGCACCAGATCTGCAGCACAGACGACCTTCTGGAGGCCGCTCGGAATATAACCGCGGCGGTAGGTAATGTCAAGCTTTGGCCCTCGCTTTAAGGTGCGCTTTCTTGGCGCAGCACGTAGGGGCGTAGACGGCGGTATATGCTCCAGAGCACGCGGCTGACTTCAGGGTTGAGCGTGTTCAGGTCTCCGATGACGAGATCCCGCAGCCCGTATAGAGCGCGCACGGTGTCGGCTGGAACCACTGTAGCCGGGATGGCTTGCAGACTGTCGAAAAAACGCCCCGCCTCATCTAAAGCCCATCCGTAGTTGTTTTGCGCTACGCGCTCCAGGACCGCGCCCAGCTGCGCCAGCGCCCGGGCCGCTTGCAGCTGCCCTTCGATTGCATGCCGCCTCTGCGCCTGGGTGGCGCACTCCAAGCGCATCGGAACATACGTGGCCAGGAAGACCAGCATCCCCGTCCCGGCCGCCCAAGCGAGGGTTTTAAGGTGTGCACGCATCGCCTAAGCTCCCCCTCTTCGTTTTGAAATACGGGTCTTGTCTTGAGATGGGCAAGCGCCTGCCGAGGGGAGCCAGGGGAGCGAGTCGACGCAACGCACCCCCAAGGCGGGCGCATGGAGGGAGGTTTCTTTTCGTAACGAATCATCTGTTCGGAGTGTCTGCTCCAGTCAAAAGCCACTGCGAAAAGAGCGCAGGCGAAGTGCGGCATGAAAACTGCTCTGCCCCGGGTATGAAAAAGCCGCCAGTGCGGCCGGCCTGTTGAAACCCTACAACCCAAACAAAAGGAGTGTATCGCTATGGGTCAGCAGCAATTGCTTTTGCTCGTGCTCGGAACCGTGATCGTGGGGACCGCGATCGTGGTGGGCATTCAGGCCTTTTCGGCTAACGCCAAGAAGGCCAATCAGGATGCCATGCTGCAGGATCTTTTGCGCTTGGCTACTGACGCCCAGGCTTGGGTTAAAAAGCCCACGGAGTTCGGCGGCGGGGGCGGCAGATGGAACGGCCTGACCATCGGGAAGCTTGTCGGCAAGAACCCCGCTTGGACGGCGGATACCAACGCCAACGGCATATACAAATTCGAAAGCACGCCCTCCGGAGACGCATCCAGCACGGATGTGACGCTGGTCGGGGAGAACCGACAAGAGAACAACAGGGTCAAGGTCACCTTCAACGCTTTGAAGATCAAGAACACGGTCTTCGAGAACATCAACTAGCCCCCTCATGCCAGAGTTCAGATTCACAGGGGTCGCCCCGACGGGGCAGCTGGTGCAGGGGGTACTGTTTGCCCCCAATCGGCGCGCGGCGCGCCAGAAGGCGCGCGAGCTGGCCCGACAGCACCGGTTTAGCCTTCGCTCCTTGGAGCCGCGTCAGGTCTTCCTATATAAGGCTCGCCACCCGTCGGGGCGCCTCGTAAAGGGGGAACAGCGCGCCTACAGCAAAGCGGAGCTGGTTCGGGCTCTTGAGAACCTGGGCCTGCAGGTTATCCGGGTAGAGCGAAAGCTCCTGGAGCTGCAGCTCAAGCCCTCCTCGGCCGAGGTGATCTTGTTTGTGCGCCTGGCGGCCAATCTGCTGCAGGAGAAGCTGCCTTTTGATGAGGTCTTGAGCCTGCTCGTACACGATGTCCAAAGTCCCGTGCTGAAGCAGACGATCCGCGACATCCAGGGGGATCTGAAGCGCGGCGTGGATGCGCGCACGGCCTTCATGAAGCATCAGCACGTTCTGGGTCGGTTTACGGCCTACATGCTGGGCATGGGCACCCAATCGGGCAACATGGCCGAGATCTTCGAGGCCACGGCCCGTTTTCTGGAACGACGTGAGGACTTTCGCAAAAGCCTGCGCAGCGCGCTCATCACGCCGGCCATTACGCTTTTGGTCTTGATAGGGGCTTTCGTCTACTACATTTGGCATATTTTCCCGGAAACAGCCCGCCTGTTTCAGAAATTCGGCATGGCCCTTCCCCCCCTTACGGCCGCCACCCTGCGCCTAGCCGATTGGCTCGATCGGTACGGACTGGGGCTGGCCGCGGCTTTCGGGCTGCTGCTAGCCGGCTTTTGGGCCTGGTCGCGCACTCCGCAGGGGCGCCTGTTCGTGCACCGGCAGCTGATACGCATCCCCGTCATCGGGCCTCTGCTGCACAAGATCCATATCGAAATCTTCTGTCGGGTCTTTGGCGTGCTCTACTCCGGGGCGGGAGAGAACATCGAGGTCATGCGGCTTGCCGCAGAAGCCTGCGGAAACGCCCATATGGAGCGGCAGATTAAGACGCGCACCATCCC
This sequence comes from Bacteroidota bacterium, assembly GCA_025059945.1. Taxonomy (NCBI): domain Bacteria; kingdom Pseudomonadati; phylum Bacteroidota; species Bacteroidota bacterium. The sequence continues at coordinate 25,694 of JANXDC010000010.1, read as the reverse complement.
GCTGCTACTCGGCCAGGGCCTGGACCTGGTGCGCGCCATGGAGGCCTCGGGGGTCTTTACCCCCATGGCGTTGGCGCGTTTCCGGGCTGGAGCGGAAACGGGCACGGTGCGCAAGTCTGCTCAGCAAATGGCCGATTACTATGAGCGGGAGACGGGGCTGCGGCTTAAGGTTGCGGTGGAGGCGATCCAGGTTGCGATCGCGTTTTTGCTCACCATCGCGATCCTGATCCTTACGCTCATCTCCTCCGAGATAGCCTTGGTTTCGCCGAATTCCGGCTCGTACCTGCGCTAGCGGAGAACAGGCCATGGAGGCTCGGACGCGCCAGCATCATACGATTGGGGGAAACGGCGAGGCGGAGAGCGCACGCCTTCCCATTCAGGATCGCGTCGTGGCCTCCCTACTGGCGCAAGGCTACATCTCTGTCGAGCACATACGCAAAGCCCTCGAGATCCAACGCCGGGAACGTGGGGAGCGTCGCGCTTTGTGGCGCATTCTCATGGAGGACCTGAACGCCGATCCGGATCTGGTATTGGACGAGGCGGCGCGCATCTATGCGTTTCGGCAGGCGCATGTGGAGGAATCCCGCGTTGACCCAACCTTTATTCGGCAGGTGCTGGATTCCTTCCCCAAGCCGCTTCGCGAGGAGCTGCTTGCGCTCAAGGTCTTGCCCCTGGCCTATGAGGTCGAGCAGCAGGGCTACTTGCGGCTCATTTTCGTCACCCCCGATCCCGCCCATCCCCGGCTAATGCGCCTGCTGCGGGAGTTGAGCCTGGAGCGCTATGAAGTGCGGTACGCGCCTCGAAAGGTCGTCTCGGACCTGCTGGCGCTCGTCTCCCCGAGCAAAAACGAGTACCTAGAGCGCATCCGCGAGCAGGGCATCCCGTACGACTTGGGGGCCACCTACGCTGAGGGAGGTTCGGTCGTCGACGAGGAGCGTATCGAGGCCGAGATCAACCGGAGCGCCATCATCAATTTGCTGGAAGGTGCGCTTGTGGAGGCGGTTCGGCTCGGAGCCAGCGACATTCACATCTTCCCCACCGAATCGCGCCGCACGGAGTTTCACTTTCGTCTCGATGGACGGCTTGAGCTTTGGCATGCTGAGGAGAACCTGCACCCGGAGGCCATCCTGGCCGTGGCCAAGGACCTGGCCGGTAACGTGGACCGTTTCGAACGCGACCGCGCCCAAGATGGCTTCATCCAACGCTGGGTTGATGGAGCCCTGATTCGGTATCGGGTGTCCGTGCTGCCGATCGCCAGCGCCCATCAGGAGATGCGCGCGGAGTCGATCGTCATCCGGGTCCTGGACGATCGCAAAGTGATCACGGACCTCACGCAACTGGGGCTACTGCCCTCGGCCCTGGAGCGTTTTCAGCGGGCCATTAGCCAACCTTATGGGATGGTGGTCGTCACGGGCCCTACGGGATCGGGCAAATCGACCACTCTGGTCGCCGCGCTGCACCACGTCATTCGGCCTGAACTAAACGTGCTCACCGTCGAGGATCCCGTGGAGTACATTATCAAAGGGGCGCGCCAGATCCGGCTTAGCCACAAGCTCGGCTTCGAAGACGCCCTCCGAGCTATTCTGCGGCACGACCCCGATGTCGTAATGGTAGGGGAGATGCGCGATCGCCAGACAGCCGAGCTGGCGATCAAGCTGGCCAACACGGGACACCTCACGTTCGCCACGCTGCATACGAACGACGCCCCAAGCGCCGTCGCGCGTCTGTACAAGATGGGCATCGAGCCGTTTTTGATCGCCTACGCCATCAATCTCGTCATGGCGCAGCGTCTGGTGCGCGTGCTCTGTCCGCAGTGTAAGGTGGAGGACCGCGAAAGTCCCCCTGAACTGCTCGAGGCGTTGGGTTTCACCGAAGAGGAGCTGCGGGGGGCCGTCCTGTATAAGCCCAGCTCTAAGTCCTCCTGCAAGCGCTGCGGCGGCAAGGGATACAAAGGTCGGCGCGCCATCGCCGAGGCCCTCTACTTTAGCCGCGCGATCCGAAGCTTGATCGTACAATCCGGCGGCGATATCGACGAAGACGCCATCCGGCGGCAGGCCATCAGCGAAGGTATGCTCACGCTTCGGGCCTCGGCTCGGGCACTGGCTTTGCAGGGGGAGACGTCTGTCGAGGAGGTCCTGCGCGTAACGGCTGATGAGGGCTGAAATGGGCTTCGATACCGGGGAAGGCGGCTCAAATGGAGACCCAAGATGCAACAGACGCTACTGGCTTTCTGCGCCATATTGATAGCCGGATTGTGGGGGCTTTCCCAGCAGCGCGCCATCTTGGAGGGCAGGCTCACCATGATGCGTGGAGAGCTTGAGGGGGCTGCCGTGGAAGTGGCGCGCGAAGTCTTGGAACATATCGGCACCAAGCCCTTTGACGCAGCGGTGATGACCTCAGGGGGCCGGGATTTGGGCACGGCGAGCTTGGGGGGCTCCGTATCCGTAAGCGCGATCACGAGCCCCACACAGCTCACTTGGCCTCCGTTTCCAACCGGCAGGCGCTTTGAGCAGTGTCAGGACATAGACGATTTTCATGGCATCCAGCCCTATACCTACACCACCCCTGATGGGCTGCGTTTCGAGGTACAGGTGCAGGTTCGGTACGTCAACCCCGACGACCCCACGCAGGGCTCCTCAACGCCCACGTTTGCCAAGGAAGCCACGGTCACCGTCACCCATCCTGAGCTGCGCGCGCCTGTACGGCTTTCTCGCGTATACACGTATCCGTAGCGGTTGATCCGTATGCAAGCGCTCTGGGATCATGCGCAAGGTGTTGTGATCGGTATGATCGCGCTCCTGTTGTTGTTGGGTATTCAGGAGCGCGCTCGCGAGGCCCGCACAGAGGCCACTTTGTACGTCATGGCCCGCTCGGAGCTCATGGCGTTCGTGGAGATGCTCGAGGCCGATCTTGCGAACATCGGCTCCGGGGTGCCGGCTGGGGAGGCGAAGCTACTTTCGGGCGATAGCTTGCATCTGGAGTTCCGACGTCGCATAGAGGCCAACGGGCCGATCCGCACCGTGCGCTATGTGCGCCTATTTAGCCGATACGGCCCTGATGGCAGGCCGCTGTATGAAGTCCGTCGATACCTCGATGGGGCGCCCGCCGGTTCAGGCCCGAGCGCGCTTCGGGCCTTTCGGTTTGAGCTTTTAAACGACGCCGGGCAACCCACCACGATTGCCTCCGAGGTGCGTCAGATCCGGGTCTATCTGGCCGCGGCCTATCCGTTTGACCAGCAGAAGGGCTACCTGCCGCACACCCGGTGGCAGGCCACGTATCGACCTCGAGCGTTGGCGCAGTCATAGTCATAGCAAAGAAGGACGCTATGGGCAAAGCAACGTTGATCGCGGTCCTGCTGGCCCTGCTGAGTTTGGGGGGCCTGTTGTATGGCATGCGCCATACCTTGTTCCACACCGAGGAGAAGCTGCTACGCCATGAAGAACGCGTGCTGGCGCGCGAGGCGGCGCGGAGCGCTTTCAACTTGGCTTTAAGCCAGCTTAAGCGGGATCTATCCTGGCGTGCCGGCTGGACCAACCGACCCTATAAAGAGGCTCGAATGGATGTGACAATCCAAGAGGTGGGGTCGGGTCAGCTGGAGCTTGTGGCCACCGGCCGATACGGCTCAGCCACAGTTCAGATTCGCAGCCGGCTCGCTACGGCCTCTGGCTTCCCCGCCGCGCTCACCTTAGATGTGCCCGCGCTTGCCGCCTCTTTTTCGGGATCAGCTTACAGCATCTCCGGATACGATCAACGCCCTCCCAGCATGGGGGGAGGCTCAGGGCCGGGCCCCCACGCCCACGGGGCCTGGAGCACCAATACGGATGTCGCCAACATCTTGCTGGCGGCGCTTAACAAATTTCCCCCCAACACCGTGACAGGCACCGGCGGGCAGCGCGACGTGCGCAACGGCAGCCTGGCATGGGACCTGACCAGCCTCGCTCAGGAGCTGGAGACGCGCGCCACGCAGCGCTACACGGGTAACCAGGCCTTTAGCGGCAATCAGGTTTTCGGCTCCCCCACCCAGCCGGCCATCGTGCTCATAGACGGTGACGCCGCCTTTTCCGGTACCGTGCGGGGCTATGGGGCCCTGCTTGTGAAGGGCAGCCTCGTCTGCTCCGGTAATTTCAGTTGGGAGGGGCTTGTGTTCGTGCAAAACAGCGGACATAAACAGGTGAGCTTCTCCGGAAACCCCTCCATTTATGGGGCTTTCGTGATACGCAACACCGATCCGGGGTTGCCCGGCGGCCATTTCGACGTGGATGTCTTTGATCGGCCCAACAGCACCAAGGAGGTCTACCACGAGCACGAATACGATGACAAGTACAACGTGACCTATGTGGACCTGCTCAACGATAGCCGTCTGCGCTGGGATCTGGTGCACCAGTCGGGGGCGAGCACGATTCGCATCGAGCTGATCAACACCCAACATCACGGCGGCGGCGTTCTTACCTTTGACGGGGGTTCTGGACCTCAGCGAATCACACTGCCAAGCTCCTTTACCGTCACCGTGCCTCGGAATCAGGTGCGGGCTCTGCGCATCGATTTTCGCTCCCTTGGGGCCCTTCGGGGAACGGAGCCCAAGCAAGTCCAGGAAGACCCTGTGGGGCGCGACGGTGCATTAACGGTGCGCGTATACAACGCGTCCACCAACCGGCTCGTATATGAGCTGGCGATCTATCATCACCTCAAGAAGAACTCTTCGGCAGGGGGCGGCTCCAGCCCCTTGCCCACGGAGCTCGCATCGGGCAAGGTGCTGCTGTCCATGAGCGGCAGCGTGCAAATTCAGTATAGCTCCGCCGCTCTGCAGCGGCTAAGCTCTTATCTGCCCAGGCTGGGGAACTTAAACCAGCTCCTGCCTCTGGAGGAGCTGGAGCGCTGAGGCCGGTGACGTTACGTTTGCACCCGAGCCTGGGTAAAAACGTATCGCCTGCTCTGATGAAGGCCTCCTCCTTCTTCCGAAACGCCTCTGGGTCCTAGCTGGTCCGCTTTTTGTGCCCCAGCTGGCCAGCTAGCGTCGATCAGGTGGCAGCAACCCGTGGACCGGTCCCAGTGGATCGAAGGTGTTGGGGCGCTCGTGCTGTTGGGTCTACTGACGTATGGCACCCTGGATCGGGTCGGCGCGGCCATCCGGACCCAGGAGCGGGAGCGGGTCACGACAGCCGCTGTCTCCTTAGCCCAGGGCCTACTGGAGGAATGCAGCACGCGGGCTTTTGACGAACGCACCCGCAGCGGATGGTGCGCGCAGGCCTCGGCGCTCACTCCCCTGCACGGTTTGGGCCCCGAAGCGGGTGAGGTGTATCCCGATCAGTTTGACGACCTGGACGATTTTCACGGGTTCCTTCGCTTAGATAGCCTCGGCGGGATCCCCTATCGGATCGTCGCCTCGGTCTATTACGCGGATCCTCAGGATCTGGAGCGCCCCGCCTTGGAGGCCACGTTTTTTAAGACCCTCGAGGTGGCTGTGCATAGCCCGCACTTAGAAGCCCCCATTCGGCTTCGGCGCACCTACGCCTATTACCGTTAATTATGACAGGCTGGTTGAGCTCAATCGCCGTGAGCCTGCTTTTTGGCACCGCCACGGTAGCCCTGTTGCACTTAGAGCACACGCTGAAGCGTGTACGCCTGGAGCTATTTGCTCAAACCACACAGAAAGCCCACGCGCTAGAGCTCATCGAACAGCTTGAGCAGGACCTGCGCCGCCTGGGCCGAGGAGTGCACCATCGGTCCGAGATGCTCCTCGCCTTGGATCGGGAGGGTCTGGTCTTTCGGGCTGACCTGAACGAAGATGGCCGACCCGATTCCATCTGCTATCGTTGGGTCCGGGATTCGGGTTCGACGGGACGGCTCAGGCGTTGGGTAAATGGCCTGTTGGACGGAGAGACCGCAGAGGGGCTGGAGCGCTTCGAGCTGGAGCCCCTGGATGAGACCGGACGTCTGACTCAGGCCCTGGAGCAGGTTCGCCTGCTCCGCATCACCCTGCGCTACCGCTTGCCTTGGCAGCCCGAAGCTCCCCCTCTTGTATGGCGCTCTACAGTCGCACCTCCTAATCTCATGCCTTGATAGGAGGCCACCAGTGGGCAGGGCGTTGTTGTTGTTCCTAGCCGGGGCCGGGGTGGTCTTCGGCGTTCTGCTCGGGCAGATGCGGGATCAGAACCTGCGGGACGCCCAGCTCTCAAGCCGTTACTATGAACGGGTCTTGGCCCGGGAGATCGCGCTTACAGGGCTCGGACACGGCCTAAGACGGCTTTTGGAGGACTGGAACGCGCGCACGCCCATAGAGGAGCGTCCCTATCAGGGGGGGCGCTACACGGTGCGTTTCTGCGAGATAGAGCCCGCCGTGGTGCGGCTTTACGCGGTGGGGCGTTACGGAGGCACATGGGACACGGCAGGGGTTCTGGTTCGCCGTTCGGGAAGCCCCATACCGACGTTGCCAGCCGCTATCACCTTGGTGAGCGCCTTCTCCGATGAAATCTCCCCGGACTTCCGCGGCAACGCCTTTCGAATAGACGGCCGGGATCACGGGCTAGACGGCCGGCCGCGGTCCGGTTCCAGCGCCGCCTATGGGATTTTGGCCACGCGTGCCGCAATCCAGGATCGGATCATCCGAGCCCTGAACCATCAGCAGCGGGATAACATACAAGGCCGCAACGATCTTGTGCCGAACGTGGTCTTTGAAGGTGCAGGCTTCGATGCGGCCGCGCTGATTGAGCAGTTATGGCAAGCGGAGGCGCTCTCCCTGCCCAGCCGGCTCAGCGGTGCACAGGAAATCGGCACGCTGGAGCGACCCGTTCTGGCCCGAGCTCCGAATGGGCTGGAGTTGTCAGGGGCTGTTTCCGGAGTCGGCATCCTACTCGTAGACGGGCACCTGCGCCTATCTGGGAACGTGCGCTGGAGGGGCATGGTGATCGTGCGCAACGGTGAGGACCTGACGGTGATGGAGACCGTCTCCGGCACTCCCCAGCTTATCGGGGCGCTCCTGGTATACAACACCGCCTCGCGTCCTATCGCGTTTCGTATAAACGGCAACCCGAGCCTTCTGTACAGCTCGGAGGCCTTGGCCTTGCTGCGCCAGCGGCTTTTCTTCGGCCCAACCGGCATCGAAGTTGCCAACTGGCTCCGCTGAGGCCATAGGGGAATATTCTTCCCCCGAGGTCATTCTCAAAATATCCACCATCCGAACCGTTGAGAAAAGGTTATGCCCCCCACGGTTCAGGCCGGCAGGGTTCTGCCCGGTAACGCGGAGTTACCGGATTGGCTGCGGCAGCGTATTACAAAACTTCCCCCCCATGTTACGGACCTAGAGCGCATCCGACGTCAAGCTGATGAACTAGAGGAGCTACCGGAATCCGCGCGCGCGGACCTGCGCACGATTGTGCACGCTCTGATGCGGGATATGCTGGAGCGGCAAGCGTCCGATATCGACTTGGGAGGGCGCTCTTCGAACGGCTACATATGGTATCGCATCGACGGAGCCAAGCGTCCGCGTCCAGAGATGGGCCGCTACAGCCCCGATGAGGCCAACTGGCTTATCCTCTCGATCACCACGCAGCGCATCCGCGAACGCCTTTACGAAAAGCTCAGCGCGGACTTTTCCCTAGAGATCGAACATCAGGGGCGTCTGCGCCGGTTTCGGGCCGCCGTCTACGTGGAAGATGGGTACCTGGCGTTGAATATACGCGCCCTCCCGGAGCAGGTGCGGCCTTTGGAGTCGCTGGGCTTTCATCCGAACATCATCAAGCACCTCCTGTTCGAGTACGTGCGCGACGGACTTACCTTGGTCACGGGCGTTACGGGCTCGGGCAAATCCACGACCCTGGATGCGATCATAGAGGCCCATAACCAGACCTCGGACGCGCATATCGTCATCCTGGGGGAGCCGATCGAATATGTGCACACCTCCAAGCGCTGTCTGATCCGACACCGTGAGGTGGGCCGAGATGTGCGCTCCTTCAAGGAGGGCACCATACAAGCCCTGCGTCAGGATCCGGACATCATCGTAATCGGCGAGATGCGCGATCCCGATACCATCATGGCCGCCCTAGAGGTGACGGACTCCGGTCACAAGGTCTTCTCCACCCTACACACTTGTTCGGCCGTGGAGTCCATCGATCGCATCATCGCGGAATGTCCCCCGGAGGAGCAGGACCGGGTTCGCAATCGGCTGGCCGACGTTCTGCGCGTGATCATATCGCAGAAGCTCTGCCCGAAGATCGGCGGCGGACGGGTGCTGGCCAAGGAGGTGTTGCTCGTCACCCCGGCCGTTAAGGCGGCCATCAAGAACAACAACACGGCCGAGATCTACCAGATGATCTGGGAGGGCGGCGCCGTGGGCATGATCACCATGGAACAGGATTTGTTTCGCCTCTACCGGCAACGGCAGATCGCCTGGGAGACGGCGATGAACTTCGCCAACCATAAGCGACGGCTGCAGCAGCTCCTGCAGCAGGCGGAGGGCTAGCGCGCATGCGACGTTCGGAGCGCGTGGCGGGCATCTACGTGACCCCGCAGCGGGTGTACGCGGCTGTACTCTCCTACCAGAACGGTCGCATCCGAGTGCACCGCCTAGAGAGCAAGCCCCGGGCTTTCAGCTCGATGGCCCAGGCTCTGGCCACGGGCGACTCTCAAGAGCAGGGGGCTAGGGCCTCCGGGGTGGGGTTTCTTGATCTTCCCTCGCCCTTGAACTCTGTGGCCATGGAGCTCGCCGAAAGCGAATCGTCTGAGTCCCTCGCCTATGCGCCCTTCATAGAACAGCCTGGGCCATCGGATATTGTGGTCGAGCTGCGGGAGCTCTTGGAGACAGAGGCTTTTGAGCATCGGTTGCAGGTGGGCTTCTGTATTACGGAGCCGGATCTCCTGCTACAGGAGCTAGCCATCCCAGCCGATTGGGATCAGGAGCGGATGGAGTTCCGCAGCCTATTTCGGCTATTGCGGGAGCGCTCAGATCAGCCCGTCTCCCCCGACGCGGTGGGCTTCGTGCCCTTTAAGGATCGGGCCGTGCTGGCCATTATGCGCATGCCCACCTCCCCGGTGTTGAGCTCTCTTAACACCCTGCGGGAGCTATGGGGTCGGCGTTTTCCTCGAGTCGGCCTAATCGATGCCGAACCCACCACGCTGCTCGGGATAGCCCGAGCCTGTCATCTCATGATGGCGGATGAGGTCTCCTTTATCGTGCGCGTGGGGCTAGAGGAGACGCTTGTGCTGGCTTTGCGGGGGGAGACGCTTCTGCGCGTGGAATCGCTTAAGGCGGTCACCATCTATGACGCGCCCGAGACGATCTGCAGCCGGCTCCTGCTTCTGCAGGATGACGAGGGGCTGGAGCGGGTACATAATCTGTATGTGCTCGCTGAGGGGGGGGATAGCGACCGGCTGCGGGCTCAGATGGAGGCTTATTTCCCGGGCGCTTACGTGGTACCTCTGAGTGAGGGCCTGTCGGATATGGCGATCGTCCTCGATGAGGGCGTAAACCCTGAACACGTCGAGGCGTACACGATTCCGATCGCCGTGGCCCTGCGGCTCATCACCAACGATCACGCTCTCTTTTACGACGTCAACCTGCTTCCTCCGGATCTGGAGCGAAGGCCGGCCCAGATCGAGCTGGCCTGGCATGGGTATGCGCTCTTGCTGCTGCTCTTCGTAAGTACGCTCTTCTTTGTGGGCCGGCTCCATCAGCAACGCCTGGAGCTTCGCCGCTGGGAGGAGGCGGTGCGCTCAGCTGCCCCCCTTTCCCCTTCTTTGGAGCGTGAACTGCGGGCGCGCATCGACAGCCTGCGGGCGCTTGGGCTGCAATACGAGGCGGCCACCCAAGCCTTAGATAGCCTGCTTCTCGGTTCGGATCGCTGGAGCAGGGCCCTAGCTCAGATCGCTGAGGCGACCGGGGTTGTAGGGGGTATTTGGATTCGCGAGTGGGTGCCGGACAAAGAGCACGTGGACCTTTCCGGATACGCCTTAGACCGAGACCGGATCGTGGCTCTGGCCCGCCGTCTTGACGCGACCATCCAGGCGGTGACCTTTGATGAGATACGCGGCGCCCGTGTGTTCCAGTACCATATGCGCGTGCCGACTCCCGAAAGGCTACCCCGATCCGTGGAGTACCTCCGGAGTCTGGTGAACCCGGAAGCGGAACGGAGTGCGCCGTGAATACCGCTACGCGCAACACCATCTTGTTAGCCCTGCTCTGGCTTCTCATCTCCGGGGTCGGCGTGGGGCTGACTTTCTGGAAACTGCCGGAGCAGCTTCGGCGGCGTAAGGCCGAGTTCGAGCAACTGCGTCGTACGGGCGGAAAGCTTGAGGCGCTGCGCATCGAGGAGTCCCAAGCCCGGGCTTACTATGAGCAGGCCTTAGCCAGGTGGGACGCGCAGTATAAGTTCATCCCCGTGCGGCTCAGCACGGCCGAGGCCATGGCGTATCTGAATCAGCTCACCCCCGTGGGCTTTGAGCGCTTCGATGTGCGCTACGAAGGCACAGAGCGGATCGGCAACGTGGCTTTTCACAAGTACAGCATCTCTGGCGAGGGGTACTTCGTTTACCTATACCGGTTTCTGTGGAACCTCGAGAACAGCCCCCCGCTGTACAAGGTAAGCGAGCTGCAGATCTCCGATCACAGCACGATCAAGCCGGACCGCCGGAGCGGGCGCGAGCGGCTCGAGGTGATGGTGAAGTTCTCCCTGCGCCTGTGGGCCTATTTCACCGAGGCCGGGGGGCTGAAGCCTCCCCAGCGCCGTCCCGTCTTGCCGCCGGAGGCGCTCGTGCCGTTCCGGGCTGCTCATAACCCGTTTTATCCGATCATTCTGGCCCAAGTGCCGCCCAACACGGAGGACCTACCGGACGTGGAGCGCTCGGAGTTGCTCGGGCTGGGACAGGATTGGGTGCTGTTGCGCGATCAGCACAAGCGTCTGCACCGGCTTCACATTGGAGATCGGGTATATCTGGGCCATCTGCTAGGCGTAGACCCTCTAGCCGGCTTGGCGGTCTTTCAGCTCGATAGAGGGGGCATCATAGACCGCGTGGAGTTGGATCTGCGCTCCTCGAGCGTCACCACAAGGCAGCAAACCCAAGAGGAAATGCGATGATGCGCGCCGTTCGTCTCCAGGCTCTTTTGCTCGGGCTGCTTCTTGGGCCGCTTGGATGCGCATGGGCGCAGGTGCGCCCTCCAGAGCGGCTGCTCCGCTCCTATATTCCGCCGGAGGAGTTGGTTTCGTTTGCCCCCACTACGCCCTTCGACCAATTTTTGGGCCTCATCAACGAGTTAGCACGCCGAGCCGGGCAAAAACCCATCCTGGATCCCGAGGAGCGCACCACGCCCATCGGCGTGGCCATTAGCGGCCAGCCCTGGCGCGACGCCTTGGAGCTCGTGTTGCGGCAAAACCGGCTTGCCCTCCTCGAGCGCCCCAGTTTTTGGCTGCTTGCTTCGGCTCAAGAACTCCCCTCCGAGGCTCCCTCCGCAGCCGGACCGCGGGCACAGGAGGGCGTGACCCTGCGTACGCGCGAGGTCGAGATATCGGCCGTCTTTTTCGAAGTCAACACCGAGGTGGCCCGGGAGCTGGGCATCAACGTGGTGGGTCTGCTTTCACGCATGCTGCGTTCGACCACAGCGGGTCTGGGCGTGGGCCTACCGAACGCCGATCGGGTTCAAGCTGGTGCTCCTGAATTGAGCGCGGACCTAAGACGGCTCTTGGGACGCAGCGGCCGCAGCACGGGGGAGCTATCCACGGAGTTTGTGTTGCGGACCTTAGAGGAGCTCGCCCTGGGTAGGGTTGTGGCCAATCCACAAGTGACCGTTCAATCCGGTCAAAAGGGGGAGATCCAGGTGGGCTCCGATGTGCCTATCTTCGCCCGCGATTTCGCCGGCAATACGATCACCCAGTTCGTGCGCACGGGCACGATCGTGAGCGTGGAGCCCGTGGTGGTTGAGGATTCGATCCCCTTCATCCACCTTGCCATCGAGGTTGAGCGCAGCTCCCCCCGCGTGGTGGGCGCCGGCGTGGCCGTCGACAAAAGCCGAGCCGCCACCCGAGCGCTCCTGCTCGACGGCGAGGAGACGGTCATCGGCGGCTTGTTCAGCACCGAGCAGAGCGTCTCGCGCGTCGGGGTGCCCCTGCTAAAGGACCTGCCGCCCTGGTTTTTCGGCCTGCGCTATCTCTTCGGATATGAGAAGAAAAGTTTGGTGCGCAAAGAGCTCGTTATCGTCCTGCGCGCCCAGCTCCTGTCCCCCCTGACGGAGCGGCGGCCCGCGGGATCGACCCTGGATCGGATACGAGAGCGTCAACAGGGCTTTCGACGCCTGCTAGAGGAACGCCGCTAGAGGCTCGCCCGGGGGCCCGGTTGGTTTGTATTTTGCCCCCGTGCGCGTTGGGGCCGTTTTGCTTTTTTTGCTGCTTCTGTGTAGCCGCGCCGGGGCACAACAGCCGACCCTGGAGGTGGGGCTTGAGCGCTCCCCTACGGCGCTCAGCCACCGGCACATCGGGTGGTGGCAGGTCCGCTCAGGCGCCTGGGGCGCTCAGGTCCAAAGCCGTTGGACGGCCGAACAGCTTTTCTTCTCCACCGGTTCGGGTCCGCGTCGGAGCGACTGGCGAGCGCGGGCCTCGTTTTGGCGCGCCCTCAGCTGGGGTACTCTCGAGCTGGGGCTGGAGTCCCTGCATCACGCCGGGCTCCAGAACCGCCTCTCCGGGGAACAATGGCTTCTGTGGGGGCGCTGGGCCCGGGCGGTCGGCCCCGGAGAGTTTGCCCTCTCCCCCCTCTGGGGATGGGATCGACGGGCTCAGCAAGCGGACATAGGTCCAGGTCTGCGCATCACAGGGGACCTACGCGGCAGGCGATGGGGGTCCTATGAGCTCTCTGGCCGCCTCTACGGACAGGTCCTGCAGATTAGCCCGCGTCGGTTCGTAGACGGCCGCGTCGAGGGCGTCATTAGGGGGCTTTTTGCGCCGGCCGAGTTATTCCTGCGTGGCTCCTGGGTGCGCGCCCTTCGGGAGTACTACCAGCCAGCCAGTTTCCTGAACGCCGGCATAGCGGGTCTAGAGGTGATCGAATCCACGGGCGCCGATACGCTGTGGACGGATTTGCGTCTGTTGTATCCTCTCGGTACGGGCTGGGTTTTCCGGGCCGGAGGGCGCTTCGAGCGCCTCGACCGGACGGTGCGGCACCGGCACGTGCCTGCCGAGGTCGAAGTGCTCGATACGGGTTTGCGTCGGATAAGTCTAGAGGCCGAGGCGGCCTTACAGGCCGAAGGGCCCTGGGGTCGGGCTGGTCTTGAGGCCCGCTTGGCCAGTCAAGAGGAGGGGCGCAGCCTGCTCAACGCGGATCGGCTGACGCCGGGCCTAGCTCGACGTCAGGCCGGCTTGCTGGAGCAAGCCGGATATTGGGGCAGGCAGACGCGAATCGGGGCCTTCTACGCCTGGCCGGACGTGTTTCGCCTGGAGGGAATAGCCCGTATCGCACGGCATGACACCCCAGAGGGAAACGACGACGATTTCGACGAGCTGCTGTACGTGCTTACACTACAGATCCAACCTTGGACGCGCGCGGACTTCGCATGGCGCCTGTTGGCTCAGGCCCTGGCCTTGCATACGGTCTATTTAAAGGCCGCTCGGAGCGCGGAAAACCAATGGCAGCGTCTGCTGCGCCTGAGCCCCTCCTGGACTTGGACCCCCACAGAGGGGCAACGCCTGGAGGCCATCGCCGAGCTGCGCGCCAACTACGCGGTCGATGACTTCACTCTGCCGGGAAGCCCCCGCCGAGGGCAGTCCGCCCGTGAGCTGCGGGCCGAGGGCCGCGGGGAGCATCGGCTGGGCGTTCGCTGGCGTCTCAACTGGCAGCTTAGCTACAGCCGGCTTCTGATCGGGCGCCTGTACTGGCCGGACTTCGCCGAGACGCCCACGGACACGGTGCGCACCTGGGAGCTGTGGCCGCGATTGCAGGCCACATGGCCAGGGCCATTGGAGGCGGAGCTCGGTTTGCGCCTCTATGAGCGTTCCCAGTACTTTTCGGAGTCCCCGGCCCGGTCGTTTGTGCGCCAATGGGGCCTAACAGCGGCTCTACAATGGCGACTGAGCGCCCGCGGGCATCTGAGCGTAGCAGGATGGCTACAATGGCAGGACTCCGGCCTGCGGCCGTTCTCCCCCAGTCCGGGCCGATCCCGAAATCGCCGGCAGATCCCCAACCTGAGCGCGGTTTTTCAGTGGACCCTCTGAGCCCTTCGCCCCATCGCCTCTGGTATCTAGAGCTGCCCAGCTCTTACGAAGCTCTGGGGCGCGTGGAGGGGCTTCTAGAGGAGATCCGCCGCGTTGTGGCCTTAAGCGACTCCCGTTATTTTGATCTCGTGGTGGCCGTCACGGAGGCCGTCACGAACGCGATCGAGCACGCTCACGCCGGCCAACGGGCTCTGCCCATTTACCTGGAGGCCCGCTGGGGCGAGGGGCAGCTCGTGGTGAGCGTGCAAGATCAAGGCCCGGGATTCGATGTCGAGGCCCTGCCCGATCCCACGGATCCTGAGAACCTTATGCGCCCCGGTGGACGGGGCGTCTTCCTCATGCGCGCGCTCATGGACGAGGTGCGCTTTCTGGATCGCGGACGCCGCGTTGAGCTTGTGTTGCGCACCGGCTAAGCGGATACGCATATGCAACAGTATCTCGTCAACGGGTTGGCCTTGCACGTGCACCAGATCGGCCGCGGTCCGGCTACGGTCTGGATCCACGGTTTTCCCTTAGATCACCGGATATGGGATCTGCAGGCCCCCTTGGCCCCGTTTTTTAGGCTTATTCAGCCTGATCTTCGGGGCTTCGGGCAAAGCCAGGTCTCCCCGACACCCTATACGATCGAGGAGCTGGCCCAGGACGTCGTTGGGCTACTGGATCTGCTGGGCCTCTCACAGGCCGTGGTGATCGGCCACTCCATGGGTGGATACGTGGCGCTGCGGCTGGCTCTCCGATACCGGTTTCGGATTCGAGGTCTGGTGCTGGTCTGTTCCCAAGCTCGGGCCGATTCCGAGGAGGCCCGCGCCGGCCGCCTGGAGCTGGTGCAACGGCTTCTGGAGAGCGGCAGCGCGGCGGTGCTCCTGGAGCGCTTTCGGAAGCTCTTCGCCGACCGCACGCGTCAGCAACATCCGGAGCTCGTGGAGGCGGTCCTGGCCCGGATCCCTAGTGTGCCCGTTCAAGCCGCCGTGCATGCTCTGCTGGCGATGGCCGAGCGCCCGGACAGCCGGCCGTTTCTCGGACAGATCTCCGTGCCCACCTTGCTCATCCACGGAGAAGAGGACGTACTCATCCCTGTTGAACGGTCCGAGGAAATGGCCCGGCTTCTGCCCAACGCCCGACTGGAGACGATCCCCTACGCGGCGCACATGCCCATGCTGGAGCAGCCGGAGCATTTCAATCGGCTGCTGGACGTTTTCTTAAAGTACGTAACGCAGGAGCAGGAAGCCGCCGAATAAGAGGGCCGTAAAGGCGATCGTAAGCCAACCCAAATGGCGGTCAATAAAGCGCCGAATCGGGGGCCCGAAGCGGTACAACAGGGCCGCCAACAGGAAAAACCGGGCGGCTCGGCCCACTAGAGAGGCCAAGGCAAAGGGCACAAGAGGCACCTCGAAGACTCCGGCCGTAACGGTGAACAGCTTATACGGGATCGGCGTAAAGCCGGCCGTAAAGACCACCCAAAAGCTCCAGCGCGCATAGAGCCCTTGGACGGCCTCGAAGCGCGCCTCACTAAAGCCGGGAACATGCTCAAAGAAAAACCGCGCCAGCCCGCTATAGGCGCCCGTCTGGGGCTCATGCCATAGGCCGTAGCCGATCCCATAGCCGGCAAGTCCGCCCAAAACCGAGGCCAACGTCGCTACCGCGGCGAAATAGAAAGAACGACTCGGCAGAACTATGCACAGGGCCAACAGCAGCACGTCAGGGGGGATGGGGAAGACAGAGCTCTCGGCGAAAGCCACCGCAAACAGCGCGGGCACAGCATATGGCCGGTAGGCCAAGGCCTCCACGCGATCTTTAAGCCGATATAGCCAACCCAGCGGACCTCGATAATGGGCCGCGCTCAGGATGGGTGCACCTTCCTGGGCTTCGGGAAGCTTTCGTGTCACCGGAGACCCTCCGGATCCTCTCGCCAGCCTTCTTCACCAATGAGGGGGACAAAACGAAACGCGTAGCGGATCTCCTGCTGCCATGCGGTTTGGCTGAGGCGCTGCACACGGTACATGCGTTGGTCCTGCGCGTCCCCGACCGGTATGACCAGGCGACCTCCTATGGCCAATTGCTCCAGAAGTGGTTCCGGAATGCGCGGAGCGCCAGCCGTGACCAATATGCCCTGATAAGGGGCGTGCTCGGGCCAGCCCATCGAACCGTCCCCGACCCGGATCACGGCATCAAACCCCAGCGCGCGCAGCCGCTCCTGCGCCCGCCGGGCTAGGGCCTCGATGCGCTCTACGGAGTACACCTCTGCTCCCAGGGCGCACAAGATGGCCGTCTGATAGCCGCTTCCGGTGCCGATCTCCAGCACCCGATCCCCGGGCTGCGGGGCAAGTAGCTGCGTCTGATACGCCACGGTGAAGGGCTGCGAGATCGTCTGACCAAAGCCTATGGGCAGGGCCGTGTCTTCGTAAGCCCGAGGCCAGAGGGCGCTGTCGACGAAGAGATGTCGTGGGATCGCGCGCATGGCCTCTAGCACGCGCTCGTCTGCGATGCCCTTTTCGCGCAGCAGTCCGATCAACGCCTCGCGTTGGCGCTGGAAGCGGCGCCCTTCAGTAAATGTTAGCGAAGGGTTCATCTGCGGCTAAAGGCCAAGCTTTCCTCAGGTCGCAAAGTAGGTCTGAGGGCCTCCAGCAGGCGTTCTCGCAGGGCCAGGGGCGAAAGCCCGCTTTGCAGGGCGCCGCGTTCGGCCACGGAGATCTTGCCGGTTTCCTCGGAGACCACGATCACAAAGGCATCCGATACTTCCGTGATGCCAACCGCCGCTCGGTGTCGCATGCCCAAGGAGGCCCCGAGCTGTAGGTTCTGGGAAATAGGCAGGATGCACTTGGCCGCCGCTATGCGCCGGTTGCGGATGATCACCGCCCCGTCGTGCAGCGGCGATCGAGGGGTGAAGATCGCCTGCAGCAAGCGGCTGGAGACCCGCGCCCCAATCGGTTCGCCGGTTTCGATGTAGGACTGCAGCCCCACCGTGCGCTCCAGTACGATAAGCGCCCCCACGCGGTCCGCAGCTAGGTTTCGGGCCGCATCCACGAGCTCCCCGATCAGGTCACGCTCGCGCTCCCGCCGGCCGAAGCGCTGCAGCCAGGGCGTTTGGCCTAACAGAAGAAGCAGACGCCGGATTTCGGGCTGAAAAAGCACGATCACGGCCAGCACCCCCATGCCCGAAAGCTGCCCGAACAGAAACCGAAGCACGGGCATGTCGACCAGGTCCGTGAGCACGGTCGCCAGAAATAACAGCAGGAGCCCCCACAGGATCGGCACCGCCAACGTGCCCCGCAAGAACTGGTAAAGCTTGTAGAACAAAAACGATACAAGTCCGATATCGAGCAGATCGACCAACCGAACTTCGAGAAAGCCCACCTGAAAGAGCCGCATGCGCGCCCGGCCGCTGTTTTCGAAAAATTACGGCCCTCTGCGAGACAGGGCAAGACGCCCGGGTTTCCGTTTGGATTCGTCCGGGTTCAGCCCTCGCCTGTGATTTGCCCTGAGGCAGGATATGCGGTATAACTTTCGCCATCTGCAGGAGGGCATATGCTTGACGCCAGCACCTTCAAGAGCGCGCTTCGCCGCTTCGCTTCCGGTGTAACAGTCGTGAGCACCCGGGAGGGGGACAGGCTCTACGGGATCACGGTGAGCGCCTTCTGTTCGGTCTCGTTAAACCCGCCCTTAGTGCTCGTCTCCATAGACCGCAACGCCACAAGCCATGATCCGCTGGCCCGAACCGGTCTTTTCGCCGTGAGCTTCTTGCGAGCCGAACAGGTGGAGCTTTCGGAGCGCTTTGCCGGCCGTATTCCCTTGGAGGACCGATTCGAGGGGGTGCGTTGGCGCAGCGCGCAGACCGGATGTCCGATTCTAGAGGAGGCTTTGGCTTACTTGGACTGCCGGCTTTGGGCGGCCTACCCGGGGGGCGATCATACGCTCTTTGTAGGCGAGGTCCTCGAAGCAGGCTGGCGCACCGACGGGGAGCCGCTGCTTTATTACGACGGCCGCTATCACGGCCTTAAGCTCTTGGAAGCGTAAATGGGGCCCAGCTTCTGGTTGTCCTGGGCGCTTCTTCTATTTCCTGCGCAAGCTCAGCAGGATCTGCGCGCTGAGCTAAGGCCGTCCGTCGTCTCAACGGGTGAGGTGGCGGAGCTGTGGGTCTGGACCCCCGAGGGAAGCCTGGTTGACCCCCCCCTGATGCCCGTTCTACGGGGGCTGCGATGGCTCGATGCGCGTCCGGACGTATCGGTTGAGCCGGCCGGCCCCTCGGGGGGGCGTATGCTGCGGTGGCGCTGGCGCTTGCGCGCCGAGACTCCCGGCCGCTGGGCGATCCCTCCGCTTTTGTTTCGTTTCGGGGCCGATGTGCTGCGCACACCGGAGTTGTATCTGGAGGTGCGCACCCCATCCGCGGATCCGCCCCCCTCCGAAACCCAGGGGCCTGAGCTCTGGATGCGCACCGAGCTTAGCCGTTCGATCGCCTATCCGCAGGAGCCCGTTTACGTGGAGACGGCGCTCTACTTCCACCCCGGCTTGCAGATCCTGCGGCCCTACCTATTGCGCGCTGGACAGGGCCAGGGGGGATGGTGGGAGGTGCTGGCGCGACCCGACTCGATTCCCGTTTCGGACGTGCGCATAGGGGGACGTCTGTACCGCCGCGCCGTCTTGGAGCGGGCCTTGTGGTATCCGCTTGCGCCGGGCGAATACGCCATAGGAGGGGCGGAGCTGGAATGCGAAGTGCAGCAGGAGGCGGAGGACCCGCTCGGTGAGTTTCTGGGGCGCTGGATGCGACCCCGGGATGTGGTGCGGCTTCTGGCCGAGCCGGCGCGCCTGCGCGTGCGGCCCTGGCCGGAGGGGGCGCCAGCTTCCTTTTCTGGATCCAGCGGTCTTTTCTCCTGGGCGGTAAGCTGGCCAGAGGAGCCGTTGCGCGCGGGCACAAGCGCTCTGGTGCGCGTGCGCATATGGGGCAGGGGGAACCCCCACGCCATATCCCCAAGCAGGCCGCACGTCGACCCTCAGGAGGGGGTGATCTGGCTGGGGGCCGAACGCCATACGCGCACGCTGGCCGAAGGGCAATACGAGGTGGAGTTTCGCTTTCCCGTCGTCTTTCAACGACCTGGCCGGTATCGGTTTGCCCCGTACAGCTGGACGTACTTTGATCCGGTGCAAGAGCGCTACGTTACGCTTCGGGCCTCGGGTCCGGAGCTGCGCGTGGAGGGAGCGAGCGCGCAGGCGTCCGAACCCAATGCGGGGCCGCAAGAGGTCGCATGGCCTGATTGGCGCCGCCAAGCGGGACGTTGGGTGCGTCCGGAGCGGCCCTGGTGGGCCCGCCTTGAAGGTTGGGGCGTTCTGGCCGGGCTGTGGATCTTGGTGTTGGCCTGGGTGCTTCGTCCGGTCCGCGCGCAAGATCAGGCCCCGAGGCGCATGGGGGGGGCGCGAGCCTGGTCGCTTCTTGCCGCGGCGCTTCGGGTCCCGAACCCGGAGCGAGCCCTTGAGGCCTTGTACCAAGGCCTTCGACGGCACCTAGGCCGAGAACTGGGTCAGCAGCCCGAGCAGCTGTGCGCGGCGCGCCTTCGGACCCTCTTGGAGGCGCTTCCCGAGCGGACGCGCGCAGTTTATGCCGACTGGTGCGCGCTCCTAGAGGAGCTGGAGGCGCGCCGGTTTCGGCCCGATCCGGTGCGACCTCAAGAACTAGCCGCCTGGGCCCAGCGTATACGACGCCTGTTGGGCTTGGCCTCAAAAGACGGACTCTGGCTTCCCCTTTTTCTGTTGGGGCTTGCCCTCACCGCATGGGCCCGGGCGGAGGGCGGCCTTGATCCCCAAAGGGCTTTCCTGGAGGGCCTGCGCCGCATCGAGGAGGGTCGTTATGCGGAGGCGCGCGCGCTCTACCAAGCCGTGCGCGAATCCGATTGGCTCAGTCCCGGTCTGCTCTACAATTTGGGCTTGCTAGAGGCGCGCCTGGGTCAATACGGAGCGGCCCGTTACGCCCTTGAGGAGGCCCTTCGGCTCGAGCCCGGTGCGGCTGATATGCTGCGGGCCCGCGGGCTCGTCCTAAGACGGCTGGCCCTGCGGGAGAACGCTTGGGAGCGTCTGCTCTGGCGGGCCCGGCCTGAGTTCGCCGTCGCGCCCCTGCTGTTGGGCGCGGTCCTGCTATTGTGGTCTCGGCGTCGTCGCAGCCGGCACCTCCTCCGGACGGCCGTAGCCCCTCTGTGCGGGCTTGTCGCCGTGGCCTATTTAGGTTATCTAGGCCACGTGCGCTATCAAGAGAGGGTCACCATAATCGCCGACACGTGGGCCTGGGGCGCTGAGGGCTTCGTTCGGATTCCGGCGGGTTACGTGCTATCGGCTCTGCGACAAGAGCCCGATGGGCTCTGGGTGCGCCTGCACGGTGAGTGGCTCTGGCTTCCGGCCGGTTCAGTGCGGCTTTCGCGATGGCGGTAGTATATTGCGAGGGCAGAGAGGAGGTTGGCCATGTCGTCGCATCGGGAGTTTTCCTGTCCATCGCGGCGTGAGTTCTTACGCGCCGCTTCCCTGGGCTGCTTGGGCGCTCTGTTTGCGGGTTTGGGGGCCGGCTTAGCCGGATGCGACACGGTGGAGGAGCGCACCTCCGACTCGGAATCCGGCATCACGATTGAGGGCAACACGATTCGGCTTGATCTCACGAAGCCGGATGCGCGTCCGCTGGCGGTCGCAGGCGGTTTTCTGTTCATCCGGCAAGCCCGCACGATCGCCCTGAACCTCGACGGAAGTCGAATTCGCGCCTTTACGAGCGTCTGCCCTCATGCGGGCTGCGACGTAAGCCAGTTTCAAGGAGGCCAGCTCATCTGTCCCTGTCATGGGTCTCGCTTCAATACAAGCGGGCAGGTTCTGCAGGGTCCGGCCGCGCAGCCGTTGCGGGAATACGGCGTAAGCCGATCCGGTGACCTCGTAACGATTCGCCTCTCCTGAAATGGAACGCGCCGTCCGCTTGGGCATTCATAAGGACGATCAGAAGGCGGGCGTGCGCTCATGCGGGCGCGGCCAGATCCCTTAATCGTGCGTCTTCGGGCCCGGGTAAAGCGCCATGGGCTTTGGGCTCCGGCTGATCGGCTGCTTGTGGCCGTAAGCGGGGGGCTGGATTCCGTGGTGTTACTGCATGCGCTGCGCTTTGGCTTTGAAAACCCCCTGCTGGTGGCCCACATAGATCACGGCCTGCGTCCGGATTCCGGCCAGGATGCAGCCTTTACGGAGGCCCTGTGCCGCGCCTGGGATGTGCCCTGTTACGTTCGGCGCCTGCAGATACCGGAAGAGCTCAGCAGGGCTCAAGGCGTTGAGGCCGCGGCCCGGCGGCTTCGGTATGCGGCCCTAGAGGAGATGGCCGATGCACTCGGGGCGCGCTGGATCCTCACGGCCCACCACTTGCGGGATCAGGCCGAGACCGTGCTGTTGAATCTGCTGCGCGGCTCCGGTCTTTGGGGGCTGCGCGGCATCGCCCGGCGCTCCGGGCGCCTGCTGCGCCCCTTGCTGGATTTCGACCGAGCCGAAATCCGGGCCTATGCCGAGCGGCACGGACTCGCATGGCGCGAAGATCCGACGAACCGAGACGTGCGCTTTCGGCGCAACGCCCTCCGAGAAAGGCTCTGGCCCGTTCTGGAGGAGTTCTTCGGGCCGCGGCCGGAGCGGACCTTGGGGCGCTTTGCAGAGCTTGTGCACGAGCTTCTAGCGGACCTAGAGCCCACATGGGATCGTCTCTTGGAGGAGGCCACGGCCGAGCGTCGAGGCAAAAGCTGGGCGCTTGAGATTCCCCGCCTCATGCGCTACCTTGCATCCGCCCGCCGGGCGGTTCTGCACCGGGCCCTAAAGGCGCTGGGAGCTCCGGCGGAGGCCGAGGGTGTGGCGCGTCTTCTGGAGCTGTTGAATCGCCCCACGGGCCGAAGCGTGGTGCTTCGAGGAGGGTGGAGGGCCTGGCGCGACCGAGACCGGCTCTGGATTGGACTGGAAGAGCCCGAAGCGGGGCTGGCCGTAGAGATAGTTCCAGGACAAGCCGAGGTTCAGCTGCCCGACGGTCGGCTCCGCATCCGGCCCCTGCCCAGGCCCCCGGCGGAATGGCCGCGAGATCCGCGCCGCGCATACGTGGATCGGGAGGCGCTTTCTTACCCCTTGCGGCTTCGTCGATGGCGGGCGGGGGACCGCTTCCGGCCCCTTGGCATGCGGGGCAATAAGAAGCTAAGCGATTTTCTTACGGACCTTCGGCTCTCCGGCCCCGCGCGAAGCCGCGTCTGGGTACTGGAATCCGCGGGACAAATCGCCTGGGTCGTAGGCTGGCGCATCGACGATCGGTTTCGCGTGCGCGACCGCGATCGCCCCTGTATAGAATTGGTCTGGGAGCCTCATGGCGCACCATCTGAAGACGGCGCGAGCGCATCCGAGGCGGATCTGGTGTAACGGGGAGCCCTTCCGGCTGTATCTACCCGAAAAGGAGATCCGGCGTCGCGTAAGGGAGCTGGGCTTGGAGATCAGCCGCGATTACGCGGGCAAGGTCCCCATTCTGATCGGCGTGCTGAATGGCTCTTTCATCTTCATCTCCGATCTGATGCGCGCCCTCAAAATCGACTGCGAGGTCGATTTCCTGAAGCTCTCCAGCTACGGCGACGCTAAGGTCTCCAGCGGACAGGTTACCGTCCGAAAAGGCCTTGACGCCGACATCAGGGCCCGCGATGTGCTCATTGTCGAGGACATCGTCGATACGGGCCTGTCGGTGCGCTATCTGTGTGATCTTATCGAAGCGCACAAGCCCGCCTCCTTGCGCGTGGCCACGTTGCTGCACAAGGCCGAAGCGACCCGCTATGCGGTGCAGCTCGACTACGTGGGCTTTGTGATTCCGAACCTGTTCGTCATCGGCTATGGGCTCGACTACGCTCAAAAGGGGCGCAACCTGCGCCACCTCTACATCCTGGATCGCTGAGCCTCGGCCGGAGTCGCTGCCGTTTGCCGAAGAGCTCAAGCGCAAGGGCATACACCTGCTTTCGCTGTCGATCGCGATCGGCTACTACGTGCTGGGGCGTGCGTTGGCGCTTGGTGTTTTGGTCCCCATGGCGGCCCTCTCGTTTCTCGTAGAGGTGATGCGGACTCGTTCGGGGCCGTTTCGGCGCTGGTTTGAGGCTTGTTTTGGGTCGCTGTTGCGCCCGCATGAGCGCGATCTTGGCGATCGCAAGCTGCGCCTGACCGGGGCCACTTGGCTGCTTGTGGGCGCCGTGCTTACGGTGGGGCTGTTCTCCCGTCCAATCGGGGCGGCCGCCATCGCCATGCTTATTCTTTCCGACATCGCTGCGGCCCTGGTTGGAAGGCGTTGGGGGCGCCGCAGGCTGCCCTTTAATCCGAACAAGACCGTGGCCGGATCCGCCGCCTTCTGCGCAACGGCCTTACTGGTGGCCCTCTGTACGCCCGGACTACCCCCTCTGGTGGGGCTCGTGGGAGCCGTAGCGGCCACCTTGGCAGAGGCCCTGGATAGACCTTTGGACGATAACCTGCGCATTCCGCTCGCGGCCGGATCGGCGATGACCCTTGCGCAGAGCTGGTTATATGGCTAACGCTTCGGATCCGGTGCGCGTCCTGCGCGAACAGCTGGGCGCCGAGCGCGTGCTGGATCAACCCGAGGTGCGTGCCGCCTACGCCTACGACGGCACGCCTCTGCTGCGGGCTATGCCCTTGGCCGTGGTGCGGCCGCAAGACGTGGAGCAGGTGCAAACCGTCCTGCGGCTTGCTAACGAGTTGGGTTTTGGCGTTGTGCCGCGCGGATCGGGCACAGGCCTAAGCGGCGGGGCTGTGCCGAGCAAGCACAGTGTGGTGCTGCTGTTTCCGGAGTGGAACCGCATAGAGGCGCTCGATACGGCCAACGCGACCGTATGGGTGCAGCCTGGGGTGATCACGGCCCATCTGCATGCCACCGTCGAGGCGGCGGGCTGGTTTTACCCCCCTGATCCCGGCAGTATGCGCATCTCCACCATCGGCGGCAACGTGGCCGAAAACGCCGGAGGGCTGCGTGGGCTCAAATACGGGGTGACCAAGCACTACGTGCTGGCCATCGAGGGGGTGCTGCCCACAGGCGAATGGTTTCGGGCTGGATCGCAATGCGTAAAAGACGTGGCCGGGTACAACCTGACGGATCTGCTTGTGGGCTCCGAGGGCACGTTGGCCGTGTTTACGCGCATTTTGCTGCGGCTTATCCCCAAGCCCCCGGCCTCTGAGGTGCTGTTGGCCGTCTTCGATCGGCAGGTGGCCGCCGCAGAGGCCGTAGCGGCCATTTTAGAGCGCCGTATCGTGCCGGCCATGCTGGAATTTCTGGATCGGGTCACGGTTCGCTGCGTAGAAGATTATGCGCACGTAGGCTTACCCCAGGAGGCTGAGGCGCTGTTGCTCATTGAACTTGACGGACATCCAGCCCAGGTTCAGGAGGAGGCCGAACTGGTTGAGGGCATCTGCCGGGCTTGTGAGGCCAGCCTACTGTGCCGGGCGGCTTCTCAGGAGCAGGCCGAAGCCCTGAAGACCGCTCGAAGAGCTGCCTTCAGCGCCCTGGCCCGCCTGAAGCCGACCGCGATTCTGGAGGATGTCACCGTGCCCCGAAGTGAGCTGCCCGGCATGGTCGGGGCCATTCAAGAGATCGCGGCCCGCTACGAGCTCACGATCGGAACTTTTGGGCACGCCGGAGACGGCAACCTGCACCCAACGATCCTGGCCGATGCGCGCGATCCTCAAGAAATGGCCCGTGTGGAGAGAGCCCTGGAGGAGATCTTCGAAGCCGCCGTCCGCCGGAGCGGCACGATCACGGGCGAGCACGGGGTGGGGTTGGCCAAGAAGCCCTTCCTAGAGCGCCTAAGCCCATCGGGCACGCTGGAGCTTATGCGCCGCTTACGCAAAGCCATAGATCCTAATGAAGTGCTCAATCCAGGCAAGATCATCAGCCTTGCGCCCCGCTGCGAACACGCCCCCCGAACGTGAGATCCTCTCGGAGGTTCTCGAAAACGTAAAGCCGGCCTCCCCGGCTGCGAAGAGGACCTGCGTCCTCAGGCGTTGGACGTGGCTGGTCCTGCTGTTGGGCGGCCTGTGGGTAGGCTGTTCTCTATTTGACTCCCAAAGCGGCTCCGAAAACCCCTCAGGCGACTCCCCCACAAGCGAGGAGTGGCAGCCCGAGCGCTAAACGGTCTACATCGGGGGTCGGTTCCTGTAACGTTGGGGGTAATCTTTCGGGGTAATTTTTCTTTGAACTCCCCCCTCTATGACTTGGGGAGGTGTTCTTGACTTTTGTGAAACATTCGTATAGAATCACCTATGTGTGTCGTCAAGGAGGCCCTGGACCTTTTACGAGGAGGTCGTGTTATGTCCCGTTTTGCTACGGTGTTGCTGTTCTCTCTTTGGCCCCTAGGGCTCATGGCGCAGAACTTGGTGATTCGGGGTTCGGTGCGGGATGTGAACAACGAGCCTTTGCCGGGGGCGAACGTTTTCATTGAGGCGCTCACGTTGGGCGCCACGGCCGATGTGAACGGCAATTATCGT
>JANXDC010000009.1 GCA_025059945.1 Bacteroidota bacterium | reverse complement strand
CCAGAAGAGCGCGATCCAGAGCCTGCGCATGGCGTTTTCCTCCTTGCCTGCGGGGTCAAAAATCCGAAATCCCGGCTCGAAAACGCCAGCTAGCCGGCCCAAGGCTAGCGCAAGAGCAGGCGGGGGTGTATCTTGTTTTGCGGCGCGAGCAGGGCCTGTGGTTCAAGCAGAAGCACATCGGGCGCCTTCTGTGCTTAAACGCGCCCTGGGATGAGACGATGCCGCCTAGCCCCCAAAGGCGGGTCCGATCGGAGTCGGCCTATGAAGCGCCTCGGAGGATTTAAGTCTTGGCGTCGGTGGGTCAGGCTGGCGTGGATGGCCCTCTGCTCCGGGCTAAGCTATCTGCTCATCTCCCCTATCGCGTCGCTTTCCTTTCGAACCTGGGATCCCTCTGGGCGCGTCTACCACCGGCTTCAGCGTCTCTGGGGGCGGATTGTGCTCTGGAGCGTCGGGGTGCGGCTGCGCCTGCACGCCGAAGGGCCGCTTCCGTCGGGTCCCGTGGTGTTTGCCGTCAACCACACAAGCGCCCTGGACATCCCCGTGCTCATGGTCGCGATTCCGGTGCCGTTTGCGTTCTTGTACAAGAAGGAGCTTTTGCGCGTGCCGATCTTCGGGTTCTTCTTGCGTCATTCCCCTCATATCGTGATCGACCGATCCGGACGCAAAGAGGCCCTGGAGAGCCTGCGCCTGGCCGGGGAGCGGATCCGCCGGGGGCTTTCGGCCGTGATTTTTCCGGAGGGGACGCGCAGCCCCGATGGCCGCCTGCTCCCGTTTAAGCGAGGGGCGTTTGCCATCGCCGCCGAGGCCGGAGTACCTTTGGTGCCGATCGCCATCCGAGGCGCGCACCGCGTTTGGCCGGCTCGAAGCTGGCCTGTAGCGCCTGGCTCGGTCGAAGTGCATATAGGCCCTCCGGTGCATCCAGAGGGGTTCGAACGCGCCCAAACGGAGGCGCTCATGAGCCGCCTCCGATTCTTCATGGAGGCCCGGCTTACACGGCAAGATTAAGCTCGTTCCCCTAAAGCTATGGCTGTTAGCATCCGGGACGTGGAGTACATCGCCGATCTGGCGCGCTTGCTCTTTACCGAAGAAGAAAAACGCCGTCTCCTGGGGGAGCTAAACCGGATCTTGGCCTACGTAGAAAAGCTCAACGAGCTGGATACCTCCGCCGTTGAGCCTCTGCGTCACGTCTGGGACCTGGAAAACGTCGCGCGCCCGGATCGTGTAATCCGCCGCTTCCGCCGCGAAGAGGCGCTGCTGAACGCCCCGGCGGCGGATTCCGAGTATTTCCGCGTTCCCAAGGTGATCGAATAACGTTCCGTGGCCCGCACCGCTTCGGCGCGCACCCGCAAGCCCTCCACCTCCATATGGGGTGAGTGGGATCTTCCGCAGCAGGAGCTGTGGGCTGTGGGGATCATGCTCCTTGCCGCGTTGATTTTTTATGCCCCCGTGATCGTCCAAGGGCTGCAACCCTTGGGCAGCGACACCCTCCAGTGGCGCGCCTCGGCGCAAGCCATGATCGCCTATCGGGACGCGACGGGCGAGGAGCCGCTTTGGAACCCGAATCTTTTTGCCGGCATGCCCGGCTATCTGATCAATTACCCCCCCTTAGTGCCCCAATTCGATACCCTGTTGGGCTGGCTACGGCGCTGGACCTGGCCCCTGGAGCATGTGCTGCTGCTGCTGGGGGGCATGTACGTGCTGTTGCGCGGCTTTCGGGTCCCCGCGCTTGCGGCCGCGCTGGGGGCGATGGCCTACGGGCTGACGACGTACTTTCCCATCATCCAAATCGTCGGGCACAACTCAAAGTTCATCGCTTTCGCCTTTCTGCCCTGGCTGTTGTGGGCCTTCCGTCGGCTCATGCTGCGGCCCGACCTGCTCGGGATGGCCCTTTGGGCCGTGATCTTGGCCCTGGAGGTCCGAGCCGGCCATCCACAGGTGACCTACTATGGGGCGGTGTTTTTGGCTCTTTGGTGGGCTTTCGAGGCATACGGGGCTTTAAGGGAGGGCCGGTGGCGGCCGTTTGGGGCGGCGACCGGCCTGCTTTTAGCCGGGACCGCGCTTGCCGCCCTCATGGTTCTGCAGCCCTACTGGGCCATTTTTGAATACAACCCGTATTCCATCCGTGGCGGGGCCGAAGGGGCATCCGGCGGGCTAAGGCGAGACTACGCCATGGCTTGGTCGCAAAGCTGGGGCGAGCTGCTTACGCTCCTGGTCCCGGCCGCCTTTGGCGAAGGCGGGCACACGTATTGGGGGGATAAGCCCTTCACCGAGGGCCCGCACTACCTGGGCGTGCTCGTGATTTTGCTTGCGATCGGCTCCCTGGTTACCGTCCGCCGGCTGCCGGATCCCGCCATGCGGCGCGCCGTTTACGCCGCTGCCGCAGCCGGGCTGCTGGCCGTGGGTTTTTCCCTGGGCAAGCACTTTCCTCTGCTCAACGAGCCGGCCTTCGCGTATCTGCCGTTCTTCAACAAGTGGCGCACCCCTGAGATGTGGCTCGTGATCACGGCCCTGAGCACGGCGCTGCTGGCCGGATTTGCGGGCTGGGGGATGGGCCCTCAACCGCGGGCCATACGGCCGTTTCTGTACGTGGGCGCCGCGATCTTCGCTTTCGGCCTGTTGCTGTGGGCTTTTCGGGATGCGTGGTTCGCCTTCGAACGCCCTCAAGAGGCGCGCACGTTGTTGGAGGAGCTTGCGCGGCAGACGGGCCGTCCCACAAGCGATCCGCAGCTGGTCGCCTTTGTGGAGGCCGAACACGCCCGCCAGGTGGCCGAGCGGCGCGCAAAATACACAGCCGACGTGCAGCGCCTGTTGCTGCTAGCCGGCATCGGCCTGATGTTGCTCTGGGCGGCTGAGCGACGGCTGCTTGGGCTTCCGGCCACCTGGGCGGGGCTGGCCGTTTTGGTGGCTTTTGACTTGGGCAGCGTGGGCCGGCGGCACTTTCGAGAGGATCGGCTCGTCCCCCGAGGGCGCGACCTGGCCCAGGCCATACCCGTAAGCGAGACCGATCGCTTCATCGCCCGAGATCCGGAGCTCGTACGCGGCTTTTCGCTTGCGCAAAACCCGTTTAACAACGCCATCCCCTCCTATAGCTACCAGTCCCTGGGCGGTTACCACGGGGCCAAGCTGCGCCTGTATCAGGACCTGATCGATAGCGTCTTTTTTGCCCCGAATCCGTATCCGGAGATCCCGCTGAACCTCTCCGTGCTGCGCATGCTCAACACCCGCTACGTCGTCCTCGCCGGGGAGGCGCGTGTGCCGGGCTGGCGGGAGGTTTTTCGTGAGGGCAACTGGATCACGTATCGGGACAGCCTAGCGCTTCCGCGCGCTTGGTTGGTGGGCCAAGTCGAGGTGCTGGCCGATTTGCCAAACATCCGACGTCGGCTTTTGGATACGACGTGGAACCCGGCCCGCACGGCCCTTTTGCTTTCACCCCCTCCGGGCCCCGTTGTGCCCATTCGCGAAAACTCGACGGCCCGGGTGGAGGTGCTCCAATGGGGGCCGCGCCGCATGGCGTTTCGGGTCCAGACCGACGCTCCGCGCTTTTTGGTGCTTAGCGAGATCTGGTATCCCGCCGGTTGGAGGGCCTGGGTCGACGGAAAGCCGAGCCCCCTGTACCGCACCAACTACGCCCTGCGGGGCCTTTACGTGCCGGCCGGCACCCATGAGGTGCGCTTGAGCTTCGATCCGGATAGCCACCGATGGGGCGTCCGGATCGCGGCCGGGGCCACCGTCGTAGGCTACGGACTGCTTTTCGGGCTCCTGTTGCGGGCGCGCCTGCGGCGTCCGCGCCGCGCATAGGGCCGGCCCTGTCGCGTATGCGCGAGCCGCGTCTAGTGCTGCTGATCACCTATTACTTTCCCCCCGCCGGCGGCCCCGGGGTGCAGCGGGTGCTGAAGTTCGTCAAGTACCTGCCCGAGTTCGGATGGGAGCCCGTTGTGCTCACCGTGCGCGAGGGCGCCTATCCCAGCCGAGACCCCACCTTGGCGCGCGATCTGCCCCCGGGCGTGCGCGTATACCGCACCGCCTCCTGGGATCCTTTTGCTTGGTACGCCCGCTGGACGGGCAAAAAGCCCGAAGAGGCCGCCACAGTAGGGTTTGCCAGCGCCAAGGCCCCAGACTGGCGAGAATTCCTGGCCCGCTGGATCCGGGCCAACTGCTTTCTACCCGACGCCCGCGTCGGATGGGTCCCCTTCGCCCTGTGGGCCGGAGTCCGGCTGCTTCGCAGGCTGCCCATCCGGGCGCTAGTGAGCTCCGGCCCCCCGCATTCGGTGCATCTTATCGGGCGCGCCCTGCACCGGCGCTTCCGTATCCCCTGGGTGGCGGACTTTCGGGATCCGTGGACGGGAATCGACTACTACGCCGAGCTGCCCATGACGGGCCTGACGCGGCGTCTGGACGCATATCTGGAGCGCAGCGTGCTCCAGACGGCCTCGGCCGTGGTTACGGTGGGCTCCTTTATGGCGCGCGCCCTGCGTGAGCGCCTCGAGCGCCCGTACGTGGTCATCCCCAACGGGTTCGACGAGGCGGATTTCGCCTCCGATCCGCCGCCTCCGGACTCTGGGGACGTCTTTCGGCTTCTGCACGTGGGCACGCTCAATGCAGCCCGAAACCCGGAGTCGTTGTGGCGGGCTCTTGAGGCGCTCGCATCCGAGGATATGCGCTTGGAGGTGGAACTTGTCGGCATCGTGGACGCCTCCATTCGGGAGCGCCTGCGGCGAAGCGGGCTAAGCGGTCGGGTGCGCATAAGCCCGTACCTGCCCCATGAGGCGGCGCTTCAGCGCATGCGGACCGCCGACGCCCTGCTGCTTGTGATCAACCGCGTTCCTGGGGCCGAGGGGATCATCACGGGCAAGCTCTACGAGTACATCGCCTCCGCACGGCCCGTGCTCGGGATCGGCCCTCCGGAGGGGGAGGCGGCTCAGATCCTGCGCCAGAGCGGCGCGGGCCAGATGTTCGATTGGGACGACGTGGAGGGCTTAAAGCGGCAACTGCGCGCGCTGTATGCGGCCTGGTCCGCAGGACAACCCCAGGCCGGGGCCACGCCGGAGGCGGCGCGCCGTTACAGCCGCCGTGCGCTCACCCAGGAGCTGGCCGCCCTGCTCGATAAGCTCGTCGAGGAAGGCTCATGCGCGTCGTGACCGTAGTCGGGGCGCGGCCGCAGTTTATCAAGGCCGCGCCGGTAAGCCGCGCCCTCAAGGCGGCGGGCATCGAAGAGATCCTCGTACACACGGGCCAACACTACGATCTTACTATGGACCGGGTGTTTTTCGAGGAGCTGGAGCTGCCCGAGCCGGCGCAAAACCTGGAGGTGGGCTCCGGCACGCACGCCGTACAGACCGGGCTCATGATGATGCGCCTGGAGGCGCTTCTGCTTGCGCTTCGGCCCAGCCCGGATTGGGTGCTCGTCTACGGGGATACGAACTCCACCCTGGCCGGGGCGCTTGTGGCGGCCAAACTTCGTCTGCCCCTGGCCCACGTGGAGGCCGGTTTGCGCAGCTACAACCCCCGCATGCCCGAGGAGGTCAACCGGCTTGTGGCCGATCGGCTTGCGGACCTGCTCTTCTGCCCCAGCCAACAGGCCGTAGAGAACCTGCGAACAGAGGGCATCACGCGCGGGGTGCACTGGACGGGCGACGTCATGCTTGACGCCCTGCTCTTTTACCGGGATCGGGCCCGCGAGCGGGTGCGCCCGGAGGCGCTGGTGCCCTTTGAGCCCGGCTCGTACTATCTGCTCACCGTGCACCGGGCCGAAAACACGGACGACCCAGACCGGTTCCGCCGCCTGCTTGCGCTCTTAGGGGAGCTAGATCGGCCCGTGGTCTGGCCGCTGCATCCGAGGGCGCGCAAGCAGTTGGCCGCCTTCGGGCTCAGCCTGCCCGCAACGGTATATGCGGTCGAGCCCGTAGGCTATCTGGCTATGATACGCCTTCTGGAGGGTTGCCATCGGGTGCTGACCGACTCCGGGGGGCTGCAAAAGGAGGCTTACTGGCTGGGCCGCCCCTGTCTTACGCTGCGGGCCGAAACGGAATGGGGGGAGACGGTCCAAGAGGGCTGGAATCACCTGGTGGACCTGGACCCCGAACGCCTCTGGGCGGCGCTTCGCGCCCCGGCTCCCGCCAGCCCGCCTCGGCCGCATTACGGGGATGGGCGAGCCGCAGAGCGCATCGCGGCGCTTCTGGGGGCGCATTCGCATTTGCCCCGATAGGGGCCGTATTTTTGCAAAAGCGCACACCTTTAGCAGACGGATCCGAATGAGCACGCCCGAAGCCGTATCGCAGTACACAGCGGAATCCATTACGATCCTGGAAGGCCTAGAGGCCGTGCGCCGACGGCCGGCCATGTACATCGGGGATGTGGGCCCGCGTGGCCTGCATCACCTGATCTACGAGGTCGTGGACAACTCCATCGACGAGGCCCTGGCCGGCTTTTGCGACCGCATTGAGGTTGTGCTGCACGACGACGGTTCCTGTTCCGTAACGGACAACGGCCGCGGCATTCCCGTCGACATCCATCCCACCGAGGGCCGACCCGCCGTGGAGGTCGTTATGACCAAGCTGCACGCGGGCGGCAAGTTCGACAAAAAGACCTATAAGGTCTCCGGTGGCCTACACGGGGTGGGAGTCTCCTGCGTAAACGCTCTTTCGGAATGGCTCGAAGTCGAAGTGCATCGCGACGGGCACATTTGGCGGCAGCGTTACGAGCGCGGTCGTCCCGTAACGGACCTGGTGATCGCGGGCAAAAGCCGGCGTACGGGCACGCGGGTCCGGTTTCTGCCGGACAAGCTCATCTTCAAGCACACCCAGTTTCGCTTCGACACCGTGGCCGAGCGGCTGCGGGAGCTGGCTTTTCTGAACCCCACCGTTCGGATCACGCTCCTGGATGAGCGCGAAAGCCCTCCGCTACGGGAAGAATACCACTACAAGGGGGGCATCCGCGAGTTTGTGCGGTTCTTGGATGAAAACCGCACCCCGCTGCATCAGCCCATCATTTACCTGGCCGGCGAACAGGACGGCGTGCCCATCGAGATCGCCATGCAGTATAACGACTCCTATGTGGAGAACGTGCTTTCGTACGTAAACAACATCAACACGCACGAAGGGGGCACGCACGTTACGGGCTTTCGCAAAGCCCTTACGCGCACGCTCAAGGCTTATGCCGAGAAAAACGGGCTGCTGCGCAACGTCAAATTTGAGCTGGCGGGCGAGGATTTCCGCGAAGGCCTAACGGCCGTCATCTCCATTAAGGTGGCCGAGCCGCAGTTTGAGGGCCAGACGAAGACGAAGCTCGGCAATTCCGAGGTGCAGAGCGCGGTAGAGGTCTTTGTCAACGAGCGGCTGGCCGATTTCTTGGAGCAGCACCCGCGCGTGGCGCGCGCCATTCTGCAGAAGGTGCTGTTGGCCGCTCAGGCCCGCGAAGCGGCCCGACGGGCCCGGGAACTGGTGCAGCGCAAAAACGTGCTCTCCGGATCCGGGCTGCCGGGCAAGCTGGCCGACTGCGCGATCTCCGATCCGCGGCACTGCGAGCTGTTCCTGGTGGAGGGCGATTCGGCTGGCGGTTCGGCTAAGCAGGCCCGCGATAGGCGTTTCCAGGCCGTCCTGCCCTTGCGCGGCAAGATCTTGAACGTGGAGAAGGCTCGCTTGGACAAAGTTTTGGAGAACGAGGAGATCCGCAACATCGCCATCGCGTTGGGATGCGGCATCGGGACCTCGGAAGAGGAGATCGACCTAAGCGGCCTGCGCTATCACAAGATCGTCCTCATGACCGATGCCGATGTGGACGGGTCGCACATCCGCACCCTTTTGCTTACGTTTTTCTTCCGCTATCTGCGGCCGCTTATCGAAAACGGATACGTCTACATCGCCCTGCCCCCCCTGTATCGCATCAAGGCGGGCAAGGAAGAATGGTATGCCTGGACCGATGAGGAGCGCGATGAGCTCCTGCGGCGCCTGGAGCAGGAAAAACGTCGAGAACAGGCGACCGTGCAGCGCTACAAGGGTCTGGGCGAGATGAACCCGGAGCAGCTCTGGGCCACCACCATGGATCCGGAGCGGCGTCTATTGGAGCAGGTTACGATCGAAAGCGCGGCGGCGGCCGATCACCTCTTCTCCATCCTCATGGGCGAGGCCGTGGAGCCGCGTCGGCGCTTTATCGAGCAAAACGCCAAGTACGCCAATCTAGACGTCTAATCCACCGATGTTGGACAACAACAGCCGCGAGCGCGTCATCCCGATTTCGATCGAAGAGGAGATGAAGACGGCCTACATCGATTATGCGATGTCCGTCATCGTCTCCCGTGCGCTGCCGGATGTGCGCGATGGGCTTAAGCCTGTGCAACGGCGCATCCTTTATGCCATGTCCGAATTGGGGCTCGGACACAACCGGCCCTACAAGAAAAGCGCCCGCGTGGTGGGCGAGGTCCTGGGTAAGTACCACCCCCACGGGGATGCGGCCGTCTACGA
Source organism: Bacteroidota bacterium (assembly GCA_025059945.1). Lineage (NCBI taxonomy): Bacteria > Pseudomonadati > Bacteroidota > Bacteroidota bacterium. The sequence goes on along the minus strand of JANXDC010000009.1, from coordinate 65,324 downwards.
TACGATGGTCCGCATGGCGCAGGACTTCTCGATGCGCTACCCCTTAGTGGACGGGCAGGGCAATTTCGGATCCCTTGACGGCGATGCCGCGGCGGCGATGCGCTACACCGAGGTGCGTCTTACCCGGCTAGCCGAAGAGATGCTGCGGGATATCGCCAAGGACACGGTCGATTTTAGCCCGAATTTCGACGATTCTCTGCAAGAGCCCGCTGTGCTCCCGGCTCTACCTCCGAACCTGCTTTTGAACGGCGCCAGCGGCATCGCCGTCGGCATGGCGACGAACATACCCCCCCATAACCTGCAAGAGGTCGTCGACGGGATCATCGCCTACATCGACAACCGGGACATCGGCAACGAAGAGCTGTTGCGCTACATCAAGGGGCCCGATTTTCCCACAGGGGGCATCATCTACGGCTACGACGGGGTCCGAGAGGCCTACACAACCGGAAAGGGCAAGATCACCGTGCGGGCTCGGGCCCAAGTCGAGACCCAGCGTGGGGGGCGCGCGGCGATCGTGGTCACGGAGATCCCCTATCTGGTCAACAAGGCGCAGCTTATCGAAAAGATCGCGCAGCTTGTTCGGGACCGAAAGCTCGACGGCATAGCGGATATCCGGGATGAGTCCGATCGCGACGGGCTGCGCGTCGTCTTCGAACTGAAGCGCGAGGCCGACCCGACGGTCGTGCTCAACAACCTCTACAAGCACACGGCCCTGCAGTCGACTTTCGGGGTGATCTTGCTCGCCCTGGTCGGCGGCAAACCCAAGGTGCTCACGCTCCGGGATCTGATCGCCCACTACGTTGAGCACCGGCACGAGGTCGTGCTGCGCCGCACCCGCTTTGAGCTGGCCGAAGCCGAGGAGCGGGCGCACCTGTTGGAGGGCCTCAAGATAGCCCTCCGTCACCTGGATGCGGTCATCCAGACCATCCGCAGCGCGCCCGATGTGCCCACAGCCCAGGAGCGTCTCATGGAGCGCTTTGGGCTTTCGGAGCGGCAGGCCCGGGCCATTTTGGAGATGCGCCTGCAGCGGCTGACCGGTCTGGAACGCCAAAAAATCGAACAGGAGTACAAAGAAACGCTGCAGCTCATCGAGCGGCTGCGGGCCATTCTGGAACAGGAGCCGCTGCGCATGGAGCTGATCAAGGAGGAGCTGCGCGAGCTTCGAGAGCGCTACGGGGATGCGCGTCGCACGGAGATCGTCTACACGGCCGAGGACTTCCGCGTAGAGGACATGATCGCCGACGAGGACGTGGTCGTTACGATCACGCATCAGGGCTTTATCAAGCGCACGGCCCTTTCGGGCTATCGGCGTCAGGGGCGCGGCGGCAAGGGCGTACGCGGAGCGGGCACGCGCGAGGACGATTACGTGGAGCGTCTGTTTGTAGCCAGTACGCACCACTACCTGTTGTTCTTCACCAATCAAGGCCGATGCTACTGGCTCAAGGTCTTCGAAATCCCCGAAGGCGGGCGGGCTTCGCGCGGCCGTTCTATTCGCAACCTGATCCAAATCGGCCAACAGGAACAGATCCGCGCCATCGTGGCCGTCAAGACCCTGCAGGATCCCGCTTACGTCGATCGGCATTACATCTTGATGGCCACCCGTCAGGGTATGGTCAAGAAGACGCCTCTGGAGCAATACAGCCGGCCCCGTCGAGACGGGATCATCGCCCTGGACATCCGTCCGGGGGACGAACTCATCGAGGCCAAGCTCACCGACGGCACGCATGAGATCGTGCTCGCCACGCGCTCGGGTCGGGCCATCCGGTTCTCGGAACGCGAGGTGCGGCCCATGGGCCGCGTGGCGGCCGGCGTCAAGGGGATCGAACTGGAGGAACCCGATGACGCCGTGGTCGGCATGGTGGCCGTGCGCCGTTCCGGCGTGTCGCTGCTGACCGTAAGCGAGCGCGGATACGGCAAACGCAGCCCCCTGGAGGAGTACCGCGTGCAGGCTAGAGGCGGCAAGGGCGTGATCACGATGCGCGTTACGGACAAAACCGGGCCCGTGATCGCGCTCCGAGAGGTCACCGACTCCGACGAACTCATGCTCATCACCGTTCAGGGCACGGTGATTCGGATGCCCATTCGCGATATCCGGGAGATGGGCCGCAACACCCAGGGCGTGCGGCTCATTAAGCTGGCCGATGGGGACGCAATCGCCGACGTGACCCCTTTTGTGCCCGAAGAAGAGGCAGAGGCCGAGACAAGCACCTGAGCCTGAACCCGGCCGGGCAGCGGGGGATCCCCCATCGTCGGCTCCCGGTGCAAACCTCGAATGGACCTCGGGGTGCGCTGCAGGCCGCGAACTGCTCTTGTTCGCTTGCGGAGCACCCGAGCCGGTTTCGCCACACGGTCCCGGTCCTGCAAGATAAGGAGGTGCTAGACCGAGCTGCCTACGCGCCTGGGCAGAATGCAACCCGCAAAGCGCTGCGCTACCCGAAAGTCCGGCACCGCCCCATGTTGCCCACGAAGATCGGTGCGCGGTGGACTTCGAGCCGGCCGGAGGCGAGGCGGGCAACCCCGCCGAGCGGCACCTGCCCGCGTTTCGATATGCGCACGCACAACTGAACCTGCCCTGTCGCGCCGGAAGGTCTGGGGCCTGAGCAGCGCCCAGCAGGCCTCGCATGATTGCGACATGCAGCGCATCGAGCACGGGGTTACGCCATGGCGAGCCGAAGAGCCGTTGCGGTGCGTAATCGACCACCGGATTTCGCTTGAGCTCTGCTTCAGCTTTGAATATGCAAAGGCGCGCTCTCTTCGGTCGGACCGAGCAGCCGACTCGCTATTACGTGGAACGCCGGGTGCGCGCGACGGTAAACACCGACAGCCGTCTTTTTCCCGCAAGACGCTCTCCGAAGAGCCGTCGCAAGCAGGCGGGGTCTAGAGGAATAGGCGCTACAATGGACGGTGCTAACCGACTTCAAAAGCGCCCTTTTATCCCGCGGGGGGCCTTAGGACCTCATTCGGATGCGAGTGCCCGCCTTGGCCATGGAGTCCGGGCCCTCAGTTGGTTCGGGTTCGATTCCTTGACAACGGAAACAGGGCCTGGTAGCTTTGTGGGTTGCAGCACCCAAACGGGTGCTTTTTATGTAGAGACCCTCCAGATCCAGATAAGGCCTAGCCGCAATGGCCGCTAAAGATCCCCATGCGCAGAGCACGCCCTCGGCCCAAGATCGCGCCGAGCAGGAAGCGCTTCGTCTGCAAGGGCCGCTTCCCCGGCACGTCGCCATCATCATGGACGGCAACGGCAGATGGGCGCGCAAACGCGGTCTGCCCCGCGTGGCCGGGCATCGGGCGGCCGTGGCCGCGGTTCGCGACGTCGTGGAAGCTTGCGCCGAGTTGGGGATACCGTATCTGACCCTATACGCCTTCTCCACCGAAAACTGGGCCCGCCCGGTCTCCGAGGTAAACGCGCTCATGGAGCTACTGGTGCGCACCCTCAGGCGCGAGACCCGTACGCTGCGACAGCATCGTATCCGACTTAACGCCGTTGGGGATTTGGAGCGTTTGCCCTCGTCCTGCCGCGATGAGCTGCTAGAGGCCATGGAACGCACCCGCTCCGGTGAGCGTATGGTGCTTACGCTGGCTCTAAGCTATGGTGGACGCTGGGAGATCACCGAGGCCGTGCGTCGCATCGCCCAAGAGGTGGCGGCCGGAAACCTAGATCCGGAGCGCATTACGGAGGCCGTTGTGGCCCAACATCTGAGTACGGCCGGTATGCCGGATCCGGACCTGGTGATCCGCACCAGCAACGAATTTCGGGTGTCGAACTTTCTCTTGTGGCAGATCGCCTACGCGGAGTTTTACGTCACCCCGTGCTTGTGGCCGGATTTCCGCCGAGTTCACCTGTACGAGGCCATTCGCAGTTTTCAAAGCCGGGAGCGCCGTTATGGCCGCACAAGCGAGCAAGTGGCCGCCTTTCTGGCCAACGGTCAGCCCGTAGTGTAAGAAGGAGCGCCATGGGTCGCCATCGCTGGCTATGCCTGCTCTTATGGATGCTTTTTGGGGCGCTGGGGACGGTACGCGCGCAGCAAAGCGGCGCCCCGGAGGCGCACCCTTTTCTGGAAGAGCCGCGCACTTACCAGATCTTGGATATCCTAGTCGAAGGGGCCACAGGCCCCACGACTCGGGATCTGGTCCTGAGCACTAGCGGCCTATACAAGGGCATGACGATTCGCATTCCCGGAGAGGCCGTCTCGAACGCCATCCGCCAGCTGTATCGGTTGGGGATGTTTTCCGATGTGCAGGTGCGCCTGGAGCGCAGCGTGGGCGATGGCGCTTTTCTTGTGATCGCGGTGCGTGAGGAGCCCCGACTGGAGGATTACGAGATCCGCGGCGTCAAGCGGGGCGAGCGTGAGGAGCTGCGCAAGCGGCTTGTGCTCGCACGCGGTACCTCTGTGTCCCGCAGCACGATCGGGCGCGCCCAACGTGTGATTGCGGAATACTTCGAGAAGAAAGGTCATCTGCAGGTTCGCGTAACGGCTCGAGCCGACTCCGTGGTGGGCAAGCCGGGTTACGTGCGCTTGAGCTTTGACGTGGACAAGGGCCCAAGCGTAGAGGTCAAGCGTATTCTCGTGGAAGGCAACCGGGCGATGTCCGACGCCTGGGTGCGCCGCCGGCTAAAGAAGACCAAACAGGACGCCTGGTGGCGCTTCTGGGGCCGGGCCAAGTTCGATCCGATGGATCTCCGGGAGGACTTGGCCAACCTGATCGAGGCCTACGCCGAGCAGGGGTTTCGCGATGCGCGCGTACTCCGGGATACCGTCTACTACGACTCGACCCGGGCCGGTCTTGTGGTGGCGCTCAGCCTCTATGAGGGGCCCCGCTACTACGTGCGCCGCATCGAGTGGCGTGGCAACACGGTCTACACCGACGCGCAGCTAACCGAGGTCCTGGGCTTTAAGCCCGGGGAGCGTTACAACGCCAAAAAGCTGCAGCGGAATCTGCAGTTCAACCCCAACGGGTTGGACGTATACGGGCTTTATCAGAACAACGGGTATCTGTTTTTCAACGCCCAGCTTGAGGAGCGCGTGGTGGCGCCGGATTCGGTGGATCTGATCTTTGAACTCTACGAGGGGGAGATCGCCACCATCCGGCGCGTGCTCATTACGGGCAATACGAAGACGAAGGAGCACGTCATCCGGCGGGAGCTGCGCACCCTGCCCGGAGATAAGTTCAGCCGAGAGGCCATCCAACGTAGCGTGCGCGAGCTGGCCGTGCTGGGCTTCTTTGAGCCGGAGCAGATCCGGCCCGATTATCAGGTGGATCCCGAGCGCAAGACGGTCGATTTGACGTACTCCGTAGTGGAAAAGGGGGGCGATCAGCTGGAGCTCTCCGGATCCTATGGCGGGCGCTACATCGGGCTGATCCTGGGCCTGCGGCTGGCCTTCAACAACTTCTCTATTCAGGACATCACGCGCGCCAAAGCCTGGCGGCCTCTGCCCTCCGGAGACGGGCAAAAGCTCAGCCTGTCCGTACAGGTGGCGGGCCGCAACTACCAGGCCTATTCGATCAGCTTTACTGAGCCCTGGTTTCGGGGTCGGCCTATGCCGGCGGGTTTTAGCTTGTACCACAACCGCCGCACCTTTGGGCTGTATGACTACTATTACTACGACCTCTATGGCCTGCCCTTGCCCCCAGATAGCCTGCTACAGCAGCGCAACGAACACTTCCACACCACTGGGGTGTCGCTCAGCTTAGGCCGCCGCCTGTCGTGGCCAGACGATTTCTTCCAGCTCAGCCACGCGCTGAGCTATCAGATTTACGACGTGCGCCTACAGGGCTCTACCTACTACTACGGGCTTCCGAATGGGGTGCACCAGACCGTAAGCCTACGGCAGACGTTGAGCCGAAGCTCCATCGATAACCCCTTCTTCCCCCGAACGGGCTCTGAGATGACGCTCACGGTTGACCTGGCCCCTCCGCTTCCGGGTTTCATCCAGTATCACAAGTGGCGTCTGGGTTTGAAATGGAACGTGCCCATTATTGGCAATCTGGTGCTGGGCACCGCGCTTGATTACGGCTATCTGGGCTCCTTCCGCAAAGGGGAGCGCAGCCCCTTTGAGCGTTTCTACATCGGCGGCACGATCTTGGAGGCCCAGCAGTTCTTCGGCCAAGATATCGTCTTTATGCGAGGCTACCGAGGCGGCTCGCAGCTGATCTCGCCGCGAACCCAAGATGGACCCATAGGGGGGACGATTCTCAACAAATACTCGGCTGAGCTGCGCTACCCCCTGGTGCAGACCCAACAGCTCAACCTGTTCCCGTACGTATTCGTGGATGCCGGCAACACCTGGTTGGATTTCGCCTCCTACGTGCCGACGCAGCTGTATCGGTCCGCCGGCTTGGGGGTGCGGCTGTTTTTACCTATTCTGGGCCTGCTGGATCTGAACTACGGCTATGCCTTTGACCGCATTCCGGGGGTGACTCGCCCGGGCTGGGTGTTCCAATTCAGCATTGGGCCGCAGTTTTAGCGCAACGGGGATGGCTATGCGATATCTGCTCCTTGGTATCCTCTTAGGGGGGGTGGGAAGCACCCTGGCATGGGCCCAACAGAAGATCGGGTATATCGACTCGGAGCATATCCTGAACAGACTGCCCGAATATCAGGACGCCCAGCAGCGGCTAGAGCGCATGGCGCAAGAATGGCAACGCGAGCTGGAGCGGATGCAACGCGAGCTGGAGCAGCTCGTGCGCGACTATCAGGCCCGAGAAGTGCTGTACACAGAAGAAATGCGGCGCCAAAAAAGGCAAGAAATTGTCGACAAAGAGCGCCTCTTGGAGCAGTTTCGCGAACAAAAATTCGGGCCCCAAGGGGAGCTTTTTCAGCAGCAGGCGCAGCTTCTGCGCCCCATTCAGGAACGCATCTTGCGTGCTTTGCGCGAGGTGGCCGAGGCCCAGGGATATGACTTCGTCTTTGATAAATCGGGGTCGCTTACGTTTCTCTACGTGCGCCCCCAGCACGATCTGAGCGCGCTCGTGCTTGAACGGCTGGGCGTAAACGCGGCCTCAAGCGCGCGCTGAGCTTTCGAGCAACTAAACCAAAAGGGTGCTTCTATGAGGCGATATGCGTGGATACTTTGGGGGATGATGGGGATGGGGCAGTTGGCCTGGGCCCAACAACAAGGTGCCAACCCCGCCCTACCCATCGGCTACACACGGGTGGACTTCATTCTATCGAAAATGCCCGAGGTGGCCGCCGTGCAAAAGCAGCTCGAGAACCTGGCCCAGCGTCATCAGGCCGAATATCAGCAGAAGCTGCAGGATTTTGATCGGCAGCTACAGGACTATCAACGGAGACAGGCTTTGATGTCTCCGGACGCCCGGCAGCGTCGCGAGCAGGAGCTGGCCGGCCTGCAGACGCAGCTGCAGCAGTTTGCCATGGAGAAAAGCCGGGAGCTGGAGCAAAAAGAGGCGGAGCTTATGCAGCCTATTCTAAACCGGATCCAGAAGGCCATCGAAGAGGTGGCTAAGGAACGCCGTCTTGCGTTGGTCTTCAGCACCGGGATCGGACCTAATCCGATTTTGCTGTACGCCGACGAACGGCATGATATCACCGATGCAGTTCTCCGGAGGCTAGGGATCAATTGATCCGGGGCATCGAGGCGGCTTGACAGGTCTCGGCTCGGACCTTATCTTTACGCCGCCATAGGCGGGACTAGCTCAGTTGGTTAGAGCGCAACCTTGCCAAGGTTGAGGTCGCGGGTTCGAATCCCGTGTCCCGCTCGGAAAGGCCCCGGGTTTATACAAAACCGGGGCCTTTTCCTTTTAGTTCGGAATTGGGTGATATGGACGTTGCCGAGTGGGTGAGCCTGCTGAGCCGGCTGTCCCCCTTGTGGTTATATGTGGCCATCTGGGCGGTGGCGTATCTGGAGAACCTATTGCCCCCTATTCCGGGAGACGTGGTGGTGGTTTTCGGGGGGTATCTGGCCGGTTTGGGGGTGCTAAACGTCTGGAGCCTCTGGCTAGGGGCTGTCGCCTGTAGCACCTTGGGCTTTGTGACGATGTATCGGATCGGCTACCGGGTGGGCCCGGTCCTGCTGAGCCGACCGCGGCTGTTGTTTGTATCCGAGCGGCACCTGCGGGCGGCGCAGCGGTGGTTTCATCGCTATGGGATCGTAGCGGTGGTGCTGAATCGTTTTTTAAGCGGCACTCGCTCGGTGATTTCGCTTGTGGCCGGTATGGCGCATATGCCCTTTGGTCCCGTAACGGTTGCGGCGTTCTTGAGCACACTCTTCTGGACGGGTCTGTTAGTGGGACTGGGCTATTGGCTGGGGGAGCGCTGGGAGCTCGTAGGGGAGTATTTACGCCAGTACGGCCGGGTTGTGCTGTTGCTGCTGGCCTTGCTTGGGCTTGGTTACGCCGTGCGGCTCTGGCTTCGTCGGGGGCGTGGGGCTGAGCAGGGCTAGCGTTTTGCGTCTGATGCGCCTACTTTAGCATCGGGAGCGAAGGAGGAGCATTCGGGGGCGTGGCGCGCATCGTATATGCGCTCAGCGGCGAAGGTCGGGGACACACCTCCCGGGCATTAGCTATAGCCGAGGCCTTGGAGCTCGAGGGCCATGAGGTGCTTTATTGCGCTGGCGGGGTGGCCTACGAGATCTTGACCGAGCTCAACAAGCCGGTGCTGCGGGTCCCCGCGCTGGAGCACGTCGTCTACAACAACACCTTAAGGCCTTGGCGCACGCTATGGCATAACCTGCCTCACCTGCTCAGGTCCGGTCGGCTGATCCGCGATTTGGCTCGGTCTCTGGAGGCCTTTCAAGCCGAGTGGCTGATCAACGATTTCGAATACTTCAGCGGCCGGGCGGCGGCCTTGTTGGGGCTACCCGTAGTGGGGTTCAATCGGCAGCAGATCCTCACCGAAGCCCGTTATCCGATACCCTGGCGATGGCGTTTGAACGCGGCCCTGGTTGGTGCGGTGGTGCGCTGGATCGCCCCGCCTCAGGCCGTGCTCACGTTGATCCCGACTTTTCTGCCCCTGCCCCTGCGGCGGCCGGAGCGGGTTCGGCTCGTGCCCCCTGTGATCCGATCCGCTGTGTTGCGGGCTGAGCCCGCCGAGGGGGAACACGTCCTGGTCTACATAAATCGGAGCCGGGGGGCCGAGAAGCTGTTGCGCCTGCTGGAGCGCTTTGCGGAGGTCCCCTTTCACGTATACGGGTTTTCGGAGGCCATCGCCGTGGCTCGGAACGTGAAGATGCGCCCCTCATCCCTGGAGGGGTTTTTGCGGGATCTGGCTTCGGCGCGCGCCGTGATTGCCACGGCGGGTTTTACGCTGATCTCCGAGGCCCTGTACCTGGGTAAGCCCTTGTTGGCGCTTCCGAACAGGGGCATCTTCGAGCAGACGCTTAACGCCTGGCAGCTCGCGCAGGCCGGTTTCGGAGCCGCCGTGGTCGGCCGCGATCCGACGCTAGAGGACATATCCGGTTTCTTGGCCCGCTGGGCCGCATACAAGAGCGCCATTCAACGGCGTTTTGAGGCGGGCAACCCGGAAGTGCTTCGGGTCCTGACCGCCCTCTGGGGCCCCGAGAGGCCCGAACCGGTTTTGTCCGGTCTAAGGGGGTCTGTATATTAACAGGAATGTCCATATCTTCCAAATGAAGGGGATAAGCGCGCCATGCCGCAGACGCCCATGACCCAGGCCGCCGATTTGTTCGAGAAGTGCCGGCAGTTTACGCGGCCCCAGGAAGTAGCCGCGATGGGGCTACATCCGTACTTCAAGCCCGTCTCGGAAAACTACGGCACTAAGGTCGTCATCGAGGGCCGTACCGTTATCATGGCCGGCTCCAACAACTATCTGGGACTGACCACAGACCCCCGGGTAATCGAGGCGGCCAAACGGGCGATCGAGAAGTACGGTACCGGTTGCACGGGCTCCCGCTATCTAAACGGCACCCTGGACATCCATATAGAGCTAGAAGAACGCCTGGCCGCCTTTATGGGCAAAGAGGCGTGCGTGCTCTTTAGCACTGGGTACCAGACCAATCAGGGCGTCATCCAGGCGCTAGCCGGAAAAGGGGACCTGATTTTCTCCGACAAAGACAACCACGCCAGCATCGTGGTGGGCACCATGATGTCGCTGGCCCAGACGGTCCGGTATCGGCACAACGACGTCGAACACCTGCGTCGGCTTCTGGAGCGGGCCGATCCGAAGGCTGCGAAGCTCATCGTCACCGACGGGGTTTTTTCGATGAGCGGCGCCCTGGTCCGGCTGCCCGAGCTAGTGGCCCTAGCAAAGGAGTTCGGGGCCAAACTTATGGTCGACGACGCGCACGCGATCGGGGTGATCGGACCCGGTGGACGGGGTACAGCCGCCTATTTCGGTCTTGACGAGGAGGTCGATCTGATCACGGGCACGTTCAGCAAGAGCTTCGCCTCTTTGGGCGGGTTTGTGGTCGGCGAAGCCCCCGTAATCCAATGGATCCGTTATAAATCACCGGCGCATATCTTCAGCGCCTCCATGCCTCCGGCCAACGTGGCCACGGTGATGAAATGCTTGGAGATCCTGCAGCAAGAACCCTGGCGTTTGCAGCGGCTTCAGGAGATCTCCGATTACATGCGCAGCCAATTTCGGCAGATGGGCTTCGATATTTGGGAGAGCCAGACGCCCATCATCCCCGTTGTGATCGGCGAGGATATGCAGTGTTTCCGGTTTTGGCGCGATCTCTTCGACGAGGGGGTCTACGTGAACGCGGTCATCAGCCCGGCCGTGCCTCCCGGGCAGGCGCTGCTGCGCACTAGCTACATGGCCACCCATACGCAAGAGGAGTTGGACTTCATTTTGGAGGCCTTCTACAAAGTGGGGGTAAAGCATGGGATCATCGACCGCAACGGCCGACGTGGCTGAGGCGCAACAATCCGGCTTTCGGATCCTGCAAGTCCAAGAGCGCCGGGATTGGCTGCGGTTTATCGCCTTTCCGTATCGGCTGTATCGGCGCGAGCCTAATTGGGTGCCGCCCCTGTGGATAGAGCAGCGCAGGCTACTGGATCCGGCGCGCAACCCGTTTTTTGAGCACTCCCAGATCGCCCTTTTTTTGGCCGAGCGCGATGGCCACGTGATCGGGCGCATCGCGGCCATCCGCAACGGCAATCATCTGGCCGTCCACCAAGACGGAACGGGCTTCTTTGGCTTTTTTGAGGTTATTCCAGACTACGAGGTGGCGGCTGCGCTCTTGGAGCGGGCCGCACAGTGGCTGCGGGATCGCGAGCTGCTGCTCATGCGGGGTCCGGTTAACCCGTCGCTTAACGACACCGCTGGAGTGCTCCTGGAGGGCTTCGAGCACCCGCCGGCCCTGCTTATGCCCTACAATCCGCCTTACTACGCCGAGTTCTTGGAGCGTTTTGGTCTGCGCAAGGTCATGGGCATGTACGCCTACTACGTGGATGTGCAGACCGTGCAGACCGACAAACTAGAGCGCGGGGTCGAGCTCGTGCATCGACGTCTGCCGGATCTGCGCGTGCGCAAGGTGAACCTAAAAGACTTTGAGCGTGAGGCCCGAACCGTGCGCGACATCTACAACGAGGCTTGGCGCGAAAACTGGGGCTTTGTGCCCATGACGGAGCGGGAATTTGCACACCTGGCCCAGGGCTTGCGCGCGGTCGTCGATCCGCACATCGTCTTCATCGCCGAGCTCCAGGGCCAACCTGTAGGTTTTTCCGTTTCGCTTCCCAACCTCAACGAGGCCCTGCGGCATGTGCGCAACGGCCGTCTTTTCCCCTGCGGCCTGGTGACTTTGCTGTGGCATACGCGCGTTCGCAAAATCCGCGGGATTCGCACGATCATTATGGGCGTTCTGCCCGCCTACCGGGGTCGGGGCATCGACGCGGTCATGCATTACCATACCATCCGCGAGGGGATGCGGCGCGGCTACCGATATGCGGAGTTGAGTTGGGTCTTGGAGACAAACGAGATGATGCACCGAGCCGCCCGCATGGTGGGCGCGGTGCCCTACAAGCGCTACGCCCTCTACGAGATGCCCGTGTGACATGGGGCCTGCGATCCGCTTCGTCTGCGGCGACATCGACGATACGCTGCTGGATCACAGAGGGGCTGAGCGCCGTGCGCTCCGAGATCTCTGCTGGGCCTATCCAGAGCTCACCCGGGCCCGAGGGGCGCGCTCGCTGTACCGTCGTCTTAACGTTCCACTGGGGGCCGCTTACGGACGGGGCGAGCTTGAGGCGCAGGCCTTACGGCGGTTGCGCTTCCGTCTATGGTTGGCTCTTCTGGGGGCGGATTCGGAGCGCTGGGTCGAGCCGGAGGCTTACTACCTTAAGCCGATGCGCCGTGTATTGGCGCTGGCTGCCGGGCGTTCGCAGGGCGTGGCAATTTGTGTGCAGCCGTTGGCCAGCCGGTTTGCTCTCTTATGGGTTCCCGGAGATTCAGCGGGCAAAGCTGTTTCGTCTCCTGGAACTACAGGCCGCCTCCCCGGTGATCTTCGCCCGGGAGCTTGGGCTGCGCAAGTCCGAGCCGGCTCTTTTCGAGCACGCCTTGATCCATACGGGCTATCAGCCACAGGAGGTGCTTTTTATTGGCGATAGTTGCGAAGCGGACATCAAGCCCCTCGCCCGATCGGCCGGCGGACCATGTGGCCCCCTCCTCGGGCTTTGGGGTGCGCAGCTTACAGGAGGTCGCATCATGAGGAAGCGAATGCCCATCTTGCTATTGTGTTCTATGGCCCTAGCCTCGTCCGCATGGGCTCAGCCTGTTGTGGGGGGACCTTTAGGCGTGGGCCTACAGCTAGGGCCCGTTACAGGGCTTACGGCTAAGCAGTTTTTGAGCCGACGCTACGCCCTTGAGGGGCTCATGGCTTGGCGTCTGGACAAGTACTTCTTCATGGAAGCGCACGCAAGCCAACATTGGCTGGCCCAGCGGCTTACCGAAGTGCCGGGGCGCATCGTCTATTACGCCGGCCTAGGGGGCTATGGGCGCTTTGAGTCCGACGCCCAGCGCGGTCATGCGGACCGCTGGGGCCTGAGCGGTACCGGGGGGATGGCGCTGTTCATCGGACGCATAGAGTTCTACATGCACTTCAGCCCCAAATTCGCCCTCTGGCCCGCTACGGCGCTGGACATGACCGGCGGGCTGGGGGCGCGGCTGTACTTGTTCTGAGCGCATGCCCATCCGCCTGTTCGTGACGGATATCGACGGCTGTCTTGCGGAGCCCTTTCGGGCCTTTCCCTGGAAGGCCTTTGCGCGGCTGCGCGCTTGGCAGGCGCGCGCCCGCCGGGATCCGCTTTACCCTCCCATCACCGTGCTGACGGGCCGGCCGCTGCCCTATGCGGAGGCCGTGGCGCAGGCCTTGGATCTGGAGGGGCCTTTTGCCTTCGAAAGCGGAGGAGGGCTCTTTGACCTGCGCACCTATCAGGTCCGCTGGTCCGATGCGATCGGCCCGGAGCAGTGGCGGCAGCTGGAGGAGGCCCGGCGCTGGGTGCTGGATGGGTACGCGTGCCGCTATCCGCAGCTTTTCTACGAGTACGCCAAGCGCACCCAGGTGGGTCTAGTGAGCCCGGATGCGAGTTTAATAGAGCGTCTATACGCGGAGATGGCTCCGCTCATAGAGGCGCGTTTTCCGGATCTGGTGCTGCACAGAACACCGATTTCGCTTGATCTCGTTGTGCGCGGTGCGGACAAAGGACAAGGGCTCCTTTGGCTATGCCGCGCCTGGGGCGCCTCCCCAGAGGAGGTGGCCTACATAGGAGATAGCTCCGGGGATTTGCCCGCCCTCCGACAGGTGGGCTTTGCGTTCGCTCCAGCCAACGCCGCGGCTGCGGTACGGGAAGCGCCCGTTCGTGTCCTACCGGTTCCTTGGGTGGAAGCTGTCGAAATGGCCTACAGGTGGGCTGTTGCGCACAACCGGGCCTCTGTAAAAAGCCTGTAACGCGTCGGGGCCGGGTTATCGAATCCGACGCAGCTTGCCGTAAAATACGGTGCTCAAGATGCGGGTGTGCACGAACTAGCCTTGAAGGGGTGCGTATATGCAAAAGGCGTTAACGATTTTGTGTGGGCTCTGGGGAGTGGCCTTCTGCGCCTGGCCCGCCAGAGCCCAAAACCCGGGTCCGGGCACGCGCACGCTGGCCATCGTAAACGCCCGCATCGTGCCCGTCTCGGGACCTGAAATCCCGCGCGGCACGATCGTGATCCGCGACGGGCTTATCTTGGCCGTGGGGCCGAACGTCACCGTGCCCGCCGACGCCGACACGATCGATGGAGGGGGGCTTACCGTGTATCCGGGCTTCATCGACGGGCGCTCGTTTGTGGGCATTCCCCGATCTCAGCCGGCCGGGTCGGCCCAGGCAGCCGGGGCACGTCCCCCGACGGCGGGCGCGCAGCCGCGGGTTTTCTCCGGTGACCCCACCCCGGAGCAGATGGGGCTTCGGCCGACGCGCCTGGCCCTGGAGGAGTTTCAGCCCGCCGACGCCTCGGTTCGGACCTGGCGCGAGGCCGGTTTTACGGCGGCCGTCGTAACCTCTCGCGAGGGTTTTCTGGCCGGCAAGGCCAGCTTGCTCTTGTTGGGGAGCGTACCGGACCGGGATCGCCCCTTTGTGGGCATGCCCCCTTGGGGGTATGAGGCCGAAGCGCTAGCCCTTAAACCGGAAGTGGGGGTGTTTGCGCAATTTCAGTCCGCTCGCGGCGTCTATCCCGGCACCACCATGGCCGTGATGGCCATGATCCGTCAACTAGGGCATGATGCGCGCTATCTGGATGCCCTGCTAGCCGCCTACGAGCGCGATCCTAACGGTCGCCCCAAACCGGTTCGGGATCCGGTCCGCGAGGCGCTCATTCCGGTTTATAAAGGCCAAGTTCCCGTGTTATTTGAGGCTCCAGATGCCCGCTCGGTTTGGCGCGCCCTTAACCTGGCGCAAGAGGTGGGTTGGCGCATCGTGCTTACGGGCGTAGAGCAGCCCGATTTGGTCTTGGACCGGCTCCGGACGGCTCGCGTGCCCGTGGCACTGTCGCTGCGCCTGCCGCGGGAGGCCGATACCTCTCGGGCGGCCCAGGAGCGCCGGCGGCGCGCCTCTGAAGAGATGCGGCGGCTGCTGGATCGTCAAGAGCAGGCTCGCAAGGCGCGCCTAGAGGCTTACGCGCAGTTGCTGAACTCCGATCTACCCGTGGCGCTGGCTACGGCCAACGTGGAGCCGGCGCAGATCCGCACCAACCTCCGACGACTCGTGGAGGCGGGCGCTTCTAAGGAGGCCGTGCTTCGGGCCCTTACGCTGAATGCGGCCCGTATCTATGGCGTGGAGCGGCAGTTGGGTTCTCTAGAGCCCGGCAAAATCGCCAACTTGGTCGTAACGCGGGGCGATTATTTCGATCGCGATGCGCAGGTGCGGTATGTCTTCGTAGCCGGCGAACGCTTCTCCGTAGAGGCGCGTCCCGCTCCGGCCGGGCCAGGAGCGCGTCCACCGGCCGCGGCTCGGCCTGCGGCCGGGGAGACGGCGAACCTGCAGGGGGCCTGGTCGCTCGTCATCGAGAGTCCGCAAGGGGCCCTGCAGGGCCGTTTAGAGCTGGAGCAGAATGGTTCCAGCCTTACGGGGCGGATTTCCGTAAACGCCCCCATTGAGGTGAGCCTTCTGGGGGGGCGGGTTTCCGGATCGGAGGTCGTCTTGGAGATGGCCATCTCGTTTCAGGGCCAGCAATTCGCCTTCCCCATGCGGGGTACCGTTTCGGGGGACATCATAGCGGGTAGCTTCCCCGTACCTGGAGGCGGTAGCGGACAATGGTCAGCCCGGCGGATTCCGAATTAAGAGGAGGTCCAGAGCATGAGACGCATGGGGTTTATCCTGGTCTTTTGGATCGCGGCCCTCAGCGCCGACGGCCAAAACGTTGTGCTCATCCGAGGTGGCACCGTGCTCACCGTAACGCGGGGCACGCTGCCGAATACGGATATCCTCATCCGCGACGGCAAGATCGCGCAGATCGGGCCCAACCTGACGGCGCCCCCCGGAGCTCAGGTGATCGACGCAAGGGGCAAGTTCGTCATGCCCGGTATCATCGATGCGCACTCGCACATGGCGATCGACAACGTCAACGAGGCCACAAACCCCGTTACGGCCGAGGTGCGCATCCGCGACGTGGTCAACCCCTACGAAGTCAACATCTACCGGGCTCTGGCCGGCGGGGTGACCACGATCCATTCCATGCACGGTTCGGCGAACGTCATCGGCGGCCAGCCCGTGACGATGAAGCTTCGCTACGGGGAGCCCGTAGAGCGTATGATCCTGCAGGATGCCCCGCGCACGATCAAGTTCGCCTTGGGTGAAAACCCCACGCGCGTGCACGGCCGGGCCAGCCAAGGGCAATTCGGCGGCGGTCGCGAGAACGTGACCCCCGCTACGCGCATGGGCGTAGAGCAGGTCATGCGCAAAGCCTTCGAGATGGCCCGCCGGTACATGGCCGAATGGGAGGTCTATGAGCGCGCCCGGCAGGCTTGGGAGCGCAGCCGCCGTCGAGGGCCTGAGCCCATCGCCCCCCGCAAAGACGAACGCCTGGAGACGCTAGCCGCCATCCTGCGCGGGGAGGTCATCGTGCATTGCCACTCTTATAGGGCCGATGAGATTCTGATGGTGCTGCGGGTCTTCCGCGACTTCGGCATCAAGCGGCTCGTCTTTCAGCACGTGCTCGAAGGCTACAAGGTCGCTAAGGAGCTAGCTGAGTTTGGCGCGATGGCCTCGACCTTCTCGGATTGGTGGGCTTACAAGTTCGAGGTCTACTACGCCACCCCGTATAATGCGGCCATCATGCATCAATACGGGGTGAACGTGTCGCTGAACTCCGACTCCGACGAGCTGGTGCGGCGCCTCTATCATGAGGCCGCCAAGGCCGTCCGTTACGGCGGCGTGCCCGAGGATGCGGCCCTGGCCATGATCACCCTCAACCCCGCCAAGCAAATCGGCCTCGATCACCGGATCGGCTCCATCGAGGTCGGTAAGGACGCCGATCTGGCCATCTTCAGCGCCCATCCCCTGTCCGTGTATGCGGTCTGCGAGATGACGCTGGTCGATGGGGTCGTGCGCTTCGATCGCAGCAAGGATCCAGATGATATGCGCTTGGCTATCGACCCTGACGAGTCCCTGGAGGACGCCTACGTGCAGTTCAACCCCGCCGACTACGACCGCTGCATGCTGGGGGCCGAGGCGCACGAGGGCGCCTGGATGGGGGGAGTTGACCTGTACGAGCTCGTAGAGGAGATGATGGCCCACAAGGAGGATCGGCCATGATGCGAAGGCTTTTGTGCGTGGGGGTTGTGCTTGGATTCTCAGCGGGCGCCTGGGGCCAAGGCATCCCCCCTTCTCGTACGGGGACGTTTGCGCTCACCAACGCACGCATCGTAACCGTCTCCGGAGGCGTGATCGAACGCGGTACGCTGCTTATCCAAAACGGCAAGATCGCCGCCGTAGGCCCCAACGTAACCATTCCGCAGGGGGCGGAGGTGCTCGACTGCTCCGGCTTGAGCATCTACCCCGGGCTCATCAACAGCTACACGCAGGTGGGGCTGATCGAGATCGGTCAGATTCCGGAGACCCGCGACGAAAGCGAAGTGGGCGCCTACAACCCCCACATGCTGGCCCTTACGGCCATCAATCCGGCCAGCACCCACATACCCGTTACCCGTGTGGCTGGGGTCACGACCGTGATTTCGGCCCCCACGGGGGGGTTGCTATCTGGGCAGGCCACGCTGATTAACCTACATGGATACACACCGGAGCAAATGGCCGTACGCCCCTCCGTGGGCGTGGTGATGAATTTTCCCTCTGTGGGTCGTCGTTCGCTCTTTCAGCAGCAAAGCGAAGAGGAGCGCCGCCGCCAATACGAACAGCAGCTGCGGCAACTCAACGAACTCTGGCAGAAAGCCGTGGCCTACAACCGGGCTTGGGAGGCGTACGAGCGCAACCGCTCCGGCGAGCCCCCCCTGTGGGATCAGCGTCTAGAGGCCCTGCGGCCCGTGGTGCGGGGTGAGCTGCCGTTTCTGATCAACGTGAACGCGGAGCGCGATATTCTGGCCGCGATTCGCTGGGTGCGAGAGCGCAAGATCAAGGCGATTTTCGCCGGCGTGGCCGAGGGCTGGCGCGTGGCCGACAGCCTAGCGCAGTCGGGTATCCCCTGTATCGTGGGGCCCGTGCTGGCCCTGCCCACGCGGCCCTATGATCGTTACGATCGCGCCTACGCGAACGCCGCCGCCTTGGCCAAGGCGGGGGTGAAGATCGCCATCGGCACCTTCGATTACTACAACGCCCGCAACCTGGCCCATCATGCGGGTATGGCCGCAGCCTTTGGTCTGCCCAAGGAAGAGGCCCTTAAAGCCATTACGCTCTATCCGGCCCAGATTTGGGGGGTGGCCGATCGGATGGGCTCCCTAGAGGTGGGTAAAGATGCGACGCTCATCGTCACCGACGGCGACCCGCTGGAGCTGCGCACTCAGGTGCGATACCTCTTCATCAACGGCTGGCTAGTGCCCCTGGTGAGCCGTCACACTCAGCTGTGGGAGGAATACCGCCGACGCGCCTTTTAAAGCGTTCTAAAACTTTTGGAGAGAGGGCGATCGGTTTGGATCCGATCGCCCTCTCGGTTTACCGTCCGTTTTGAGGTAGGTGTTCCCTTGCCAACAGCTCGCGCATCTGGGTAAGCGCCTCTAGTACGCGGTCCCGCAGCTCATTGAGGCGACGCGCCTGACGGAGCGCCTCCTCCGGTCGGCCCTCCTGGATCGCCTCTACGATCTGGCGGCCTGTGCGGTGCACCTCAGCGTGGAGCGCTTCGAAATCCCGGAACTGCTGCACATGCCCCAATAGCTCCATGCCGCGGCTGTAATACCATTTGCCCAGTCGGCAGCTACGATGGTCCGCAAGCTCGGAGCCACGGATGGAGATCTTGCCCAGCAGGGCGTCGTTTACGCGCTGCACCCAAATGACGTGATCGGCCTTGGCGATCGTAACAAGCAGCGTATCGGAGGGCCATTCCGCAAACAACGCCACGGATTCCTGTCCAAGCCGCGCTATTTGATCCAAAACGCTCAGCATGGAATCGAGCGTCTCCACGTTGGCCGATTGGCTTGAGAAAAGCTCTACGGCGTTGCGGGAGGCTTGCTCGATGGCCTGCTCCAGCTCCTGGATCGCCATCCGGATATGCGCCGCACCCGTGACGGTGGTCTCGGCCGTCTGCTGAGCCCTAGAGAACGCGGTGCTAAGGACGGCGATTTTCTTCTGACTTTCCTCAAGCGCCCTTAGCCCTTCTGTTAGGCGCGCGTCCACTTGAGCCGAATGCCGTTCCAGTTCCAGGGCCGTGTCGTTGATTTCGTGCGCGGCCTGAGCGGATTTCTCGGCTAGCTTGCGCACCTCATCGGCCACCACGGCAAAGCCCCGGCCATGCTCGCCGGCGCGCGCCGCCTCTATGGCGGCATTGAGGGCCAGCAAGTTCGTCTGGCGGGCGATGTCGTTTACCGTGCGGGTGAGACCTGAGATGGTTTGCATGCTGCGCATAAAATGCTGGATCGTCTCAGCCATAAGCTCGATGGACTCCCGTACCTGGCCCATCGCGCTGAAGACGCCTTGCATGAGACCGAATATTTTCTGGATCTCTTGGCTAGTCTCCTCCGCCTCTTCGGCCATGTGGGCGATGTGCTCGGCGATGTTGCGGCTTGTGGCCGTCATTTGTTCTGTAGCCGCGGCCAGCGCGTTGAGCTGATCTGTGTCCGCCAGAAACCGACCCCGGAACTGGGAGGCGGCCTGCTGCAGCTCGGCCAGGTTGCGGATGCGCTCCACGTTGTTGTCCATGGCGCGCACAAGCCACCCCGGCCAGGAGGCCCATTTGCTCAGAAAGGACGCCCACGGGCTCCGCCATTCGGGGTATTGCAGGAAAAAGCCCTCCACAAGGGAGCCTTGGCCTTTTAAAATCCCCTCTACAAGCGCCACGATCTCTTCGACTTGCGGGACGGGCTGTCTGTGCTGTTGCACGACCTTATCCTCCTTGCGCTGATAGCAACTCCTCCGCTAGGCAAACGGCGTTCCAGGCCTCTTAAGGACAAAGCCAAGGCAAGTTTGAAGAGAAAAGACGGCCTTGGGGGCTATCCAAAACAAAAGAGGGCCTCTTTTTTTGCGCCTTGCCGGGGCATTTTTTACACGCCCAATAAGCGGCGCATGCGGGCTACGTGTCCGCCCTCCCAATACAATCGGTCGCAGCAGGGGCATCGGTACAGGACCGGTTCCGTCCGGATGCGCGGTCCGGATGGCAGCCGGTGACGATGGGCGGACCAGGAGGCGGGCTCAAGCGCCGCGTTGCAGCGCAGGCAGCGGCTAAAAAGACCGGACCGAGTATCCAGCGCAAAGCGCGCGATCACTTCCTGAAGCTGCTCCAGCGGACGCAGGTGCGCAATCCAGAGGACTTCTTCGGGGCTAAGCGCGCGCGCAAGGGCCCGGTCGCGCGTGAGCACGATGCGGGCCTCGGCTCGCGCGCGCTGCACGAGCGCCTGATCGCAGATGTAGGGCTCGTAGCGGGTATCGTAGCCCAGCACGCGCAGCCAGCGCGCAAGCCCGCCTAGCATGGCGTCGGCCCAGAAACGCGGACGGTCGAAGGCGGCCATCTTATCGGCTTGCTCGGGGCCAGAGGTCGTTAGAGCGGTCGATATCCGGCAGCTGCCCGTCCGGGTCGATACGCGCGCGTCGCACCGCACGGGGATCGCGCAGCGCGTAGCTATAGCGGTCCTGATGCGCCCAGATCTCCACGGGCAGCCGGATGCGCTCCCGGCTGCCGTCGGCGAATTCCAGCTCCAGCGTAGTCGGCAGTACAAGCCCCTGGCGGTTGGATAGGTACACGCGCGTAAGCCCGGGCTCGGCGCGCACCGAGTCTATGGCCTGATCAAACAGCTCGGCCGTGTAAAACCATCCGCGCCAGAACCAGGCCAAGTCCTCACCGGCGACGTCCTCTAGGGTGCGGAAGAAGTCCACCGGTTGCGGATGCTTGAAGGCCCACCGGGCGATGTAGGCCCGAAAGGCGCGATCGAAGCGCTCCGGGCCCACGATGTACTCGCGCAGCAAAAGAAGGCCGAAGGCCGGCTTGCGATACCCCAGAAAACCCAGGGCGCGCGTAGGCAGCAGATCCGGGGCCGTCATGATCGGGTAGCGATGCCAGGGCTCCTGCATGCGTTTGGCCACAGTATCCGGGTGCAGCTGAGCCAGACGGCGGGCCTGCTGGCCGTAGTAGGCTAAATTCGAGTAGTGGTTGATGAACGTATTGAGCCCCTCATCCATCCATACGTGGCGGCGCTCATCGGAGCCCACAATCATGGGGAACCAGGTGTGCCCGAACTCATGATCCGTGACCCCGAAGAGGGCCTGTCCTCGGGCGAACACTCCGCAGAAAACGATCATGGGATATTCCATGCCGCCCACGGGTCCAGCCACGTTGATGGCCACGGGGTAGGGATAGCGGTAGTACGTTTCCGAATAGAACCGGATCGTGTGCCGCAGGTACTCCGTCGATCGCTCCCAGCCGGGTTGGCCCAAGGAATCCGGGCCGAGCCCCTCTTCGGGGTATACGGACATGAGGAGCACGTCTTCCCAGCTAGCCGCATCCCAAAGAAAGGCCCGGGAGGCGGCCCAGGCGAAATCCCGCACGTTTTGGGCGCGAAAACGCCACGTCAAGGGGCTGCGTCCAGGCGGCCGCGCATCCGGGCGCCCGGCTTCGGCGCGCGAGACGATCATGACAGGTTGGGCGCTCCGGCGGGCCCGCTGGAGCCTTTCGCGCTGCTGCGCCGTGAGCACCTCTTCTGGGTTGAGGAGCTCCCCGGTGGCCACCACGATCAGCTCCCGGGGCACGGTCAGCTCCACGTAGAAGTCCCCGTAGCTCAGGTAGAACTCCCCCTGCCCCAGGTAGGGAAGCGCGTTCCAGCCCCGGATGTCGTCGTAGACGCACATGCGCGGATACCATTGGGCGATCGCATACAGCCAGCCCTTCCGGAAGCGCGTGCGGCCCATGCGGTCGGCCCCGTATTCGGGTATCGTAAAGGCCCACTCCAGTTCGATATCGATCACGCCGCCGCGAGCCGGAACGGGCCTGTCCAGCTCGATGCGCATGCGCGTGTCCTCTATTGCGTACCGGGCCGCTTGGCGACGGCCCTCTTGGGAGAGCACGACGGACCGGATCTCGAACCCTCCTTCGGAGAAGGCCCCGCTCCAGCGGCCCTCCGGGTTGAGCCGGGCGCCTCGGCTTCCGGAGCGAAAGAGGTTCTGATCCAGCTGCAGCCACAGGTGCTCAAGCGGCTCTGGGGCGTAGTTGGTGTAGCGGATCCGCTGTCGCCCTTCGAGCCGGTGTCGAACCGTGTCCAGCGTAGCCTGAATCCAGTAATCGGCCCGCTGTTGCCAGTACGCGGGTCCCGGTGCGCCCGTGGCGGTGCGCATCGCGTTGGGTTCGGGCCAGGGAAGCGGGGCAAAGCGAGCCACAGGCTGGGCTTGAAGCACCCCGGCGCAGCTCCACAAAAGCAGCACAACAGCGGATCGGTTCATGATCGATCTCCTCTTGCCAGGGGAAGGGCTCCATGGGTGCAACCTCAGCGCGCTCCTAGCAGTTCGCGCACCAGGCGTTCGGCTCTGTAAATGTGCCGCAGGGCCTCCAGGATGCCCCCGGCGTGCACGGAGATGGCCCGGCTTGTCTCTTCGGTGTAGAGGAAGTCGCCGGGCAGGCTTTCGATGTTGCCATCGAAAATCAGCCCCACGAGCTCGGCCTGTCGGTTGATGACGGGGCTTCCGGAGTTGCCCCCGATAATGTCGTTTGTGGAGACGAAGTTAAGCGGGGTGCCCAGGTCGAACTCCGGAGGGGGGTTTTGCCAGCGCTCCGGAAGCGCCCACGGGGATTTGCGGTCAAAGGACCGGAAGCGATCGTAGAGGCCGTAGAAGGTCGTCTTGTAGGGGGCTATTGTGCCGTTATACGGATAGCCTCGCACCACTCCGTCGGCCAGGCGCAGGGTAAAGGTGGCATCCGGGGGGATCTGCGTTCCGTAAATTGCAAAAAGCGCCTGGGCAAGCTCGCCCACCAAGAGCTGCTCGCGCGCGCTTAGCCGCTGGTTGGCCTCCTGAGCCCGGCGAAACCGGGGCTCGGCGATGCGGGCCAGAACCAAGAGGGGATCTTGGGAGGCGGCTATGGCCTGGGGGCCCTCAGCCAAAAGGCGCTCCCGAAAGGCCCGATCAAAGAGGCGGCTTTCTCGCAGCAGGGCGCGGGCCGCCTCCTCTGGCCCCCGGCCTCGAAGCGCAGCCCGCACGTAGGGATCTTGCGGGCCCAGGATGCGGCGCGCCTCCTCCAGATGGGCGCCCAGGAAACGAGCTTCCAGTTCCGAATTGGCCGGATCGGGCCAGTTGCGGATGCGGTTGCGCCGGCCCTCAAGCTCGGCGACGCTCGTGTTGTTTTGAACCTGGTTGGCGTATCCGATGAGGGCCTGTGCGAGCGCAAGCGCCTGGCTGCGACCCAGCCCTTGAGGTTGAAAAAGAAACAGATCCGGGTAGTAGCGCCGCAGCTCGGCTCGCAGCTGCGCAATCTCGTCCCAAATCCGCCCGTAACGGGGCGCAAGATCGGGCCGGGCGGCCACAGCGCGTCGGAAATCCCGCTCAAAGGCCCGTTTGCGGCTCATAAGATGGGGATCGCGCAGCCCGCGCAGTTGGCCCGTGAAGGCTTTGATCGTGTTCTCTATGGAGAAGATCTGGTTTTCCAGCTCCGGATCCCCGCCCGGCAGGCTGCGCAGGTGCGCCTGCAGGATAGCGGAGCGGCGCTTGAGGTACTCCAGGGTGTACGGAAGCTGCAGGTCGCGCCGAAACTCCAGCTGCGCCACGGTGTTGAGCCGGCTAGTGCGGCCCGGATTGCCGACCACGAACACGACCTCTCCCTCGGCGGGGCCACGGGGGTTGAAGCGGAAGAAGTGCTCCGTGCGCAGGGGGCGGCCTTGTTCATCGTAGACGCGGAAGAAAGCGCAGTCGAAAGCGTATCGCGGGTAGGTGAAGTTATCGGGATCCCCTCCGAAATAGCCCAGGGCGAGTTCCGGCAAAAAGACCAAGCGCACGTCTGTGTAGCGTTTGTAGCCGTAGACCGAAAAACGGCCTCCGTTGTAGAGCGCGACCACTTGGATCTCCAGGCCCGTGCGACGCCGGTATTCCTCTTCGATGGAGCGGATCTCGGCGTCCCGACGTTGCAAGCGCTCCGCATCGGTGCGGGCCTCCACCATGGCACGCTGCACGCGCGCGGTCACGTCCTCGATGAACACCAGTTGGTCTACGAACAGATTCGGCACGCGGCGCTCCTCCTCAAGGGTTTGGGCGTAAAAGCCCGTCTCGACGAGGTTTTCGCCCGCGCGGGACACGGCGGCGGCCGCATCCCGGGCGCAGTGGTGGTTGGTCATCACCAGCCCATCGGGCGATACAAAGGAGGCCGAGCAGTACGTGGCAAAGCGCAGCGCCGCAAGCCGCACCCGCTGTAGCCACTCCTCCGTGGGGCGAAAGCCGTAGGTTTGGGCGAAATACTCCACGGGCGGATGCTCAAAAGTCCACATCTTGCCCGTATCGAAGCGTCCGGCCCTTACGGTGTCCTCTAAAAAGCTTGGCGCTGAGACCCCGAAGGGCGTCTGCAGAGGGCGTATACCGGCGCATCCTGCCAGCAGAGCTACACTACTTAACGGAATCCACCACGAGGTGCGCATGCGCACTCCTTTCTTTACTGGCTCGGGTAAGTTATCGTCTGCCGCCTAAAAGGTCACGTTTTCTTGTATCTTTGCGCGCATCCGAAAAAGGAGGCGACGCTATGCCTAGGTTGCTGCTGCTGTCGGTCCTGTTCGGGGTGTTCGGCGCGCCTGTCAGGGCTCAGCAGCCCGAGCAGGTCTTGCAGCGGCTTTTTACCGAAGAGCGCATGCAGGCGGAGTGGTTTGAGCCGGCGCTGCTGGCCCAAGTGCCGATAGCGCAGATTGAAGCTATCGTTCGGGAGCTGCGCCGGCAGTATGGATCTTGGGTTGCGGTCCGGGGAAGAGGCCTGGAATACGAGGTGGAGCTGGAGCGGGCCTGGGTGCCTACGCGCATGGTCTTGGGTGCGCAGGGGCGCATCAGCGGGCTTCTGTTTCAGCCTCCATATCCCAAGGCCACGACCCTAGAGGGATGGCTAGAAGCCTTTCGGGCTTTGCCCGGCCGCGTGGCGCTGCTTGTGCGTCGGGATGATCAGGATCTGCTTGTGTTGCGAGCGGAGGAGCCGCTTGCCGTGGGCTCGGCTTTCAAGGTGGCTGTGCTAGCGGCCCTGGCGCGGGAGGTTGCCTCGGGCCGTCGCCGGTGGGAAGAGCTGGTGCCTATAGCCTCCGCCCACAAAAGCCTGCCTTCCGGGATCTTACAAGATTGGCCCGAGGGAGCGCCCCTTACGCTGTACAGCTTAGCGGCGCTCATGATAGCGCAGAGCGATAACACCGCCACCGATCACCTGCTGGCTCTTCTGGGGCGCCAGCCTGTGGAGCGTCTGGCCAACCGAAACCGGCCTTTTTTAAACACTCGAGAGGCCTTTGCCCTCAAAAACCCCGCAAACCGTTCTTGGCTAGAGCGTTTCCGCAGATCCGACGAGACGGGCAAAAGGGCCATCCTCCGTGAACTTGCCCAACGCCCTCTGCCCGATGAGACCCTGTTTAGCTCCGGTCCTGTCGCCTTGGATGTGGAGTGGTTTTTCTCAGCCCGGGAGCTGGCCGCCTTGCTCGATGAGGTGGCCGAGCTGCCTATAATGGGGATCAATCCGGGTCCGGCTCGGCGCGCGGATTGGGCTGCGGTGGCTTTTAAAGGCGGATCGGAGCCCGGCGTGCTGAACTTATCGGCTCGGCTGTTGCGCGCCGACGGCCGGCGTTTTACGGTAATCGCCACGTGGAACGACGAGCGCCTTCTAGATGAGGTTCGCTTTTTGGGGCTTTATAGCGGGTTGTTGCGTTTTTTGGCCGCCCTCCCCTAGGGGTTGCATATCAGCGGCTCGTTCCGGAAGTTTGCGCGTTCTTCAAAACAAGGAGGGCTCCGCCGTTGTACGTACCCCGCAAGGTCTTCTTTACGAAGGGCGTTGGGGTGCACAAAGAACGCCTCTCCAGCTTCGAAATGGCCCTTCGCAAAGCCGGCATCGCGCAGTTCAATTTGGTACGCGTCTCGAGTATCTTCCCCCCCGGATGCAAAATCGTCTCCCCCCAAGAGGGCTTAAAGGAGCTCAAGCCGGGCCAGATCGTGCACGTGGTGATGAGCGAGGCCGCCACCAACGAGCCCAACCGGCTTATCGCGGCGGCCATCGGGCTTGCGCTTCCGGCCGATAAGACGCACTTCGGGTACTTGTCTGAGCACCACTCCTACGGGGAGACGGCCAAGGTGGCCGGTGAGTATGCTGAAGACTTAGCCGCCGAGATGTTGGCCACGATCCTAGGGGTGGAATTCGATCCCGATCAGAGTTGGGATGAGAAAGAGGAGATCTGGAAGATCAGCGGCAAGATCGTCACCTCCCGGCACATCGTGCAGACGGCCGAAGGCGACAAACACGGTCGGTGGAAAACCGTCATCGCAGCCGCCGTGCTCATTCCCTGATCGTGTCGTTTATGGATATATTCCCCCGTGGGTCCCGACGGGCCACGGGGGTCTTCGTCTGAAGAGGAATCCCGATGCGCTGGATACCCATCCCCGTGCCCGCGGAGCGCGCTTTTTTGGCCCCTCCCCCGGAGGCCGCCGACTTTGCACGGGCGCGCGTCGTCGTACTGCCCGCCCCATATGAGCACACCTCTAGCTTCGTCTCCGGTTCGGCTGCCGGGCCGGGGGCCATTATCGAAGTTTCGGCCCAGCTGGAGCTATACGACGCGGAGTTTGGGGTTGAGATCTACGAGCGCGCAGGCGGGATCGCCACCTTGGAGCCGCTGGACTTCACCGGGCGCTACGATGCCGAGGCCGTCGAGCTCGTCGAAGAGGCCGTCGGGGAGCTTTTGGACCGGGGTAAATTCGTCGTGCTCCTGGGCGCCGAGCACACGGTCACCTTAGGGGCTGTGCGCGCCTATGCCGCCCGTTTGGGGCCGATCTCGGTGTTGCAAATCGACGCGCACTCGGACTTGCGCCAGCAGTATCAAGATAACCCCTATAGCCACGCCTGCGTCATGGCGCGCGTGCTCGAGGTCCCCGGCGTGGACCGCTTGGCTCAGGTGGGGGTGCGCGCGCAATGCCGCCAGGAGGCCGAATGGGCTCGCACCGAGCCCCGGATTCGAACCTGGTATGCGCACGCGCTTAAGCGCGAGCCGGACTGGATCGAACAGGTGCTGGAGCATTTGGGGGAGCGCGTCTACCTGAGCATCGACGCCGACGGGATCGACCCCTCGATTCTGCCCGCTGTGGGCACGCCCGTGCCCAACGGGCTCTCCTGGGCCGAGCTTACGGCTCTGTTGTGCGCCGTGGCGCAAAGCCGACAGGTCGTGGGGTTTGACTTCGTCGAGCTAGCTCCGCGTCCGGAGCTGTGGTATGCCACGTACACGGCAGCCGAGATCGTGCACAAGACCTTGGGCTATCTTTTTGCGCGATAGCCCTCTCCGTGGGAAGAGAGCCTATAAAGAGCCGCAGGCGAAAGCGAGGAGGGCCAACGGATGCGTCATGTTGCGCTCTGGGGTTTGCTGGTTCTGGGGGCCCTACTGGGGCTGGGAGGATGCGTCGGCTGCGGGGCTTACAACGCCCTTGTCGAGGCCGAAGAGACGGTCAACCGGGCCTGGAGCGATCTAGAAAGCGCCTATCAGCGTCGTTCGGATCTGGTGCCCAACCTCGTCGAGACGGTTCGGGGCTTTGCCGCTCAAGAACGCGAGGTTCTTCTGGGCGTGGCCGAGGCCCGCAGCCGGGTCGGCCAGTTGCGCCTCGGCCCCGAGTCCCTATCGGATCCCGAGGCCGTGCGCCGTTTTCAGGAGGCGCAGGCGCAGCTATCGGGCGCGCTTTCGCGTCTGCTTGTGGTCGCGGAGCAGTACCCGCAGCTGCGCTCCAGCGAGACCTTCCTGACGCTGATGGCCCAGCTTGAGGGCACGGAAAACCGCATCAACGTGGCCCGACAGCGCTACAACGAGGCCGTGCAGCGCTACAACACCCTCGTGCGGCGCTTTCCCACGGTGCTCGTGGCGGCTCCTCTGGGGTTTCGGCCCCGTCTGGGCTTTGAGGCGCAAGCCGGCGCCGAGGTGGCCCCGCGCGTGAGGTTTTAGATGCGCATCCTGTGCGGACCTCTGCTTCTGTGCGGCCTTCTTGGACGGGCCGTCTGGGCGCAGCAACCTCCCATACCGGAGCCCTCAGGCCGATGGGTGACGGATTGGGGGCAAATCCTGAGCCCGGACCAAGAGGCGCGCCTGGAGGCCAAACTGCGCGCCTACGCGGACAGCACCTCCACGCAAGTCGTGATCGTGACCGTGCCCACGGTGGGCCAGTGGGAAATCGCCCAATTCGCCACGGAGCTTGGTCAGCGTTGGGGTGTGGGCCAGCGGGGCTACGACAACGGCGCGGTGATCCTGGTCGCCGTGCGCGACCGGCGCGTCTTCATCGCCATCGGCCGCGGCCTGGAGGGCCTCGTGCCGGATGCCTTAGCCTTCCGCATATACCGCCACATTCTGCGCCCGGCCTTTCAGCGCGGGGCCTATTATGAGGGATTAGATCGCGCCGTAGACGCCCTGTTTGAAGCCACGCAAGGCGCCTTTCGGGCTCCTCCAGCGCCTCCGGATGCGGATCCCGATCTGAACCGCATCGCGTTGCTTGTGCTCATCATCATGATCGCGCTCGCCTTTGTGCTTTTCTCCGACGGCGGGCGCGAAGGGAGAGCCTACCGCCGAAGGCGAGGCTATTGGCATGGAGGGCCCATCTTCATCCCCGGCGGATGGGGCGCATGGAGCGGGCGGGGAGGTGGCCTCAGCGGTGGGGGGTTTCGCGGCGGCGGAGGCGGTTTCGGGGGCGGCGGGGCCGGAGGGAGCTGGTAAATCAGGGCTCCGGAGGTCGGGGCTTGACGAACACCGTCTGCCCGCGCTCCAGGAGCACATGCCCAGGGAGAGCGCCTTTGGGTTTGCGCACATGGCGTCGTTCCGCCACCCAAACCGGAACGCGCTCGGCCTTCCGGGCCTGGCTAAAGTAGGCTGCGATCTCGGCGGCCGCCTGTATGATCTTGTGCGGCGGGGCTTTCTGCGCCTGGGTCCGTTTTACGATAACATGGGCCCCTGATAGGCCTTGAACGTGCAGCCACAGATCATGAGGCCGGGCATAGCGGTTCAGAAGCAGCTCGTTTTGCTTGGCGCTCCGACCCACCCACGCCTCGTAGCCCTCTCCTAAGGGAATGCGCCGGAACGGAAGCGCCTTCGCTGAGCCCTCCTCTCGCTCTGCGTGGGCCCGGATCCAGCGTTTTAGGTCCCGGACCGTTCGACAGCGTCGCAGCGCAAGCTGAGCCTCCTGCAGCGTCGCGCGCCGCGCGCGCACCGCAAGCAATCGTTTTTCGGCCTGTAGGCGCGCTTCCTGAGCCCGGCGCGCCTTCTCGTAGTAGCGCTGGGCGTTCTCCGATGCCGACAGCTGCGGATCTAGGGGAATGCGCGTCCGGCCCCCTGAGAAGAGGTCCTCCAGCTCAGCCTCCTCTAAGCCCCTAGGAAGTGCCTGCGCGTGGATGAGCAGCAGATGCCCCCATTGCGCGTAACGTGCGCTTCGATCCGGTTCGCCCAGTTCCCGCGTTAAGGCCTCCTCGGCGGCCTGTAGGCGGCTAAGTTCCCTCGCCAAGCGCGCCTCGAGCTCCGAGAAAAGCCCCTGGAAGGCCAGCCGCTCCCAAAACCGCCCCGCAAAGGCCTGCAGGGCAGTTCCCACGGAGTCGAAGGGCTCCGGATGGGCTCCCTGGGCCTCCAGGTGCCGCATAGGCCCCAGGGCGAAGTAAGGCCCCGTTGCGTGCGCGTATATGCGGGGCTCCGGAAAGCGCCACGACTCGCGCAGCGCGCACCAGGCAAGCCAGATGCGCCGCACGCTTTCGTCCGCCTCCGGGCGTATCTGTTCCGGATCCACGCCCGCACGCCAGAGGGCTTCCTTCGCGATCAGGCGATCCGCCAGGGGCACAGCCCGTTGAAAAGCCCGTTGCGCCTCCCCGGGTTCGGCGCAGAAGGCGGAGGCGAACGCCTCGTACGTCTGGGGATCCGAAGCCGGTTTGGCCCCGGGCCATGGCCGAGCGCGCCAAAGCTCAGTCTGCAGGAAAGCCTCCTGAACGATCCCCTCCTGCTCCAGAAAGACGTTTCCGTTTTGCCTATACAGGTGCACATGCAGCCGCAGGGGGCCCTGTGGGGTATCGAAGACGAAGTGCAGCAGGCGATCCCGCTCGGCTATGAACAACTCCGAAAGACTTAGCCCCCAAAGGCTCTGAAAGAAGCCCTTTACGTTGCGCCGCCTGCGATCGCGCCCCCAACGTGGGGCGGCGTACAGCCGGGCCGGATGCAGGCAGAAGCGAAGCGTAAGCGTACCGCCATCCGAAAGCGCCCAGATCAGGCGCAGCTCCTCTGACTCCTGCGTGAAGGCCTCCTCCAGCAGGGCTCCGCTCAGCAGGGGCCGCAGTTCTTGGATCCAGGCGCGCAGGGTGAAGTAGCTCGCATGCATCTGCGCCGAGGCGCCCGCTTCAGGGGGGTCTTACAGAAGCATGGCCAGCGGGTTTTCCAGAAGGCCCTTTAGCGTGTTTAAGAAACGGGCCCCCATGGCCCCGTCCACCACCCGGTGGTCGCATGAGAGGGTAAGGCGCATCCGCTTTCCGGGGACCACCCGGTCGCCTTCCACCACGGGCACATCCCGAATGGCCCCGATGGCCAGGATGCAGGCGTTAGGCGGGTTGATGATGGCGGTAAAGGATTCGATTCCGAACATGCCCAGGTTGGAGGTGGTAAACGTGCTCCCCTCCAGGTCTTCGGGCTTAAGCTGTCGGTTGTGGGCGCGGTCGATGAGCGCTTGTGCCTCGCGCGCGATTTCGGCCATGCCTTTGCGATCGGCGTCTCGGATGACCGGCGTTACCAGCCCCTCTTCGATTGCGACGGCGATGGCGATGTGGACGGCATGGTAGCGGCGGATCTCCGTCTCGGCCCACGAGGCGTTGATCTCCGGATGCCGCCTGAGCGCCAGCGCGCAGGCCTTGGTGATGAAGTCGTTTACGGAGATGCGCACCGGGCTGATCGCGTTAAGCCGTTCTCGGGCCGCAAGCAAGGGTTGGGCGTCGACGTCGATGGACAGGTAGAAGTGAGGAGCGGTGTTCACGCTCTGGCCGAGGCGTCGAGCGATGGTCTTGCGCATCGGGCTAATCGGGATGGCCTCAAAGTCGGCCTTCAGGGCCGGCGCCTCTTCGATCTGCGGCACCAGCTCCCGAAGCCGCGCCACGGCGGCCTCGACGTCGCGCTTGATGATGCGGCCCTCCGGGCCCGTGCCCGAAATGGCCTCCAGCGGAATGCCGGCTTCGCGGGCCATGCGGCGCGCAAGGGGAGAGGCTTTGATGCGTTCGGGGGACGTTTGCTGTGCCGCTCTTCCGTCGGGAGGCGGGCTCGGTTCCGAGTCCGCCTCCGCAGCCAGACCCGGAGCCGGGGCCTTCGGGGCGCCTTCTAGCTCGGCCAATATCGCGGAGATGTCCTCTCCAGGCTCGCCCAAGATGGCGATCACACCGCCTAGGGGGATGGCCTGCCCGGGTTGGGCGATCTGCTTAAGCAGCACTCCCGAGTCAAAGGCCTCCAGCTCCATCGTGGCCTTATCCGTTTCCACCTCGGCGATCACGTCTCCGGGTTCTATGCGTTCTCCCTCGCGTTTAAGCCAAGCGACGAGCACGCCCTCCTCCATCGTGTCGCTCATCTTCGGCATGCGGATCACGATCGCCATGCCCAGCCTCCTTTAGCGGTAAAGCACCTTTTTGATGGCCTCGATCGCCTCATCCAGGCGCGGCATCCAATACTCGTAGAGATTCTTGGCGTATGGGGCGGGCGTGTCCTTGGTGGTGATGCGCACGATGGGCGCGTCCAGGTAATCGAAGGCGCGCAGCTGCACCTGATAGGCGATCTCGCTGGCCACGCCCCCGAAGGGGGCGCACTCGTCGATGATAACGAGCCGGTTGGTTTTTTTGACCGAAGACACGATAAGGTCGATATCCAAGGGCCGGATCGTGCGGGGGTCGATGATTTCGACGTCTATGCCGTCTTTTTCCAGCTCTTGAGCGGCCATCCGGGCCAGGTGATAGCTCTTCGAATGCGCCACCACGGTCACGTCGCGGCCGGGGCGTTTGATCTCCCCCACGCCCAGCGGAATGAGAAAGTCCGGATCCTCGGGCACCTCGCCCTTCATGCTGTACATGAGTTCGCTTTCCAGGACCAGAACAGGGTTGTCGTCCCGAATGGCGGACTTCAGAAGCCCCTTGGCGTCGGCAGGGGTCGAAGGGGTTACCACTTTAAGGCCAGGCCAGTGCGCATAGGTGGCCTCCAAGGAACGAGAATGCGTGGCCCCCAGTTGGCCCGCCGCCCCGTTGGGTCCGCGGAAGACGATCGGGATCGGAAACTGCCCGCCGCTCATGTACAGGATGCTGGCCGCGTGGTTGACGAGCTGATCCATGGCCACGAGGGAAAAATTCCAAGTCATAAACTCGATAATAGGCCGCAGCCCCACCATGGCCGCCCCGATGCCGATTCCGGCAAAGCCGGCCTCCGAGATCGGGGTGTCCACCACGCGCATCGGGCCGAAGCGCTCCAGCATGCCCTTGCTCACCTTGTAGGCGCCGTCGTAGAGGCCGACCTCCTCGCCCATGAGGAAGACGCGCTCATCGCGCTCCATTTCCTCGATCATGGCCAAACGGATGGCCTCTCGGAACTCCATGATCGCCATCGACCCACCTTTTTGCTTAGGCTAAGAACGGATAATCGGGATCGGTGTAGACGTCCTCATACAGGGACTCGATCGGAGGAAGCGGACTGGACTCGGCGAAGGCCACGGCGTCTTCGATTTCGGCGCGCACTTCGCGTTCGATCGCCTCTAGATCTGCCTCCGTGGCCAGTCCGGCCTCTAGCATGTAGTGGCGAAGGTTTACGATAGGATCCCGTTTGCGATGGGCCTCCACTTCCTCTTTGGTCCGATATGTGCCGGGATCGGACATAGAGTGCCCGCGGTAACGATAGGTTTTCACCTCCAACAGGGAAGGCATATGCTCCCGTCGGGCGCGCTCAACGGCTTCCTTAACGCCCCGGTAGACCTCGAAGACGTTCATGCCGTCGATCTGGGCGCTGGGCATGCCGTAGGCTAGGGCTCGGCGCGCCAAATCCGGGGTGGCGTGGGCCCGCGAGACGGCCGTGCCCATGCCGTATTCGTTGTTTTCGATGATGTAGACTACGGGCAGCCGCCACAGCATGGCCATGTTGAGCGATTCGTGAAAAACTCCCTGCGCCACCGCCCCGTCGCCCATGAAGGTAAGACAGACCCTCTCTTCCCCGCGGTACTTGATGGCCCACGCCACGCCGGTGCCGATCGGGATCTGCCCGCCTACGATGCCATGCCCCCCTAAGAAGTTGTGCTCTTTGGAAAAGTAGTGCATAGAACCGCCCTTGCCGCGGCTGCAGCCCGTAACTTTGCCGAAAAGCTCAGCCATGCAGGCGCGCGCGCTTACGCCTCGGGCCAGCGCGATGCCATGGTCCCGGTACGCGGAGATCACGTAATCATCGGGCCGAATCGCGAACTCCGCCGCAGTTGATACGGCTTCTTGTCCGATGTACAGATGCAGGAAACCTGAGATCTTGCGCTCCCCGTAGGCCTTGGCCGCGGCCTCCTCAAAGCGCCGCTGGAGCAGCATAAGCCGGTACATGGCCCGGACTTGCTCATCCGATAGGCCGATGTCCCGATGCGAATACGTGGCCCCGACCAAGGAGGGGGTTAGCTCGGCTGTGTGCGAGGAGGCGAACTGGGCCTGCGTGCGCGTAGGCGTTCCGTCTGTCATGGCCGCTTTCCTGCTATGTGCTGGCACGATGGATGGCTCGTGTGCAAAAACAAAAATAGTAGAACAGTTGACAAAGCGAAAGCCGGTTTGCCTACGGAGGGGGCTTGGCCGAACCGGTTCGGGGAACTCGATACCGAGCCTGGTCGTTTTCGAGGAGGCTCAAGAAGCGATGTCCGAACAGCTCGGCAAGACCCTCGTGCTGATAGGGCTGGGCCTGGTGGCCCTGGGATCGC
Source organism: Bacteroidota bacterium (assembly GCA_025059945.1). Classification (NCBI taxonomy): domain Bacteria; kingdom Pseudomonadati; phylum Bacteroidota; species Bacteroidota bacterium. Next base: position 31,157 of record JANXDC010000009.1, on the reverse strand, counting down.
TACTGTGGCTGCTGGGACGTTTGCCCTGGTTTGGCAATCTGCCCGGGGATATCCACATTGAGCGTCCGGGCTGGCGTCTGTCCATCCTGCTGGGGACGTCGCTTCTGTTGAGTATCCTGCTCACGTTGCTGCTCAACATGATCGGAAGACGATAAGGCCGCCATTTTAGCGGCTTAATTTGGATGCTGTCTAAGTTTGACTTTATCCTACCGGAGGCGGATCTTTGATCAAGCATTCGACGTTCTGGGGGTTTGACATCGAACTTGTACGAGCGGGTTGCAGTACCGTAACACAGGAGCATATTCGCCATGGCTGATCTGGACATTCGCGATCTGCGCGTCTCCGTTGAGGGCAATGAAATCCTTAAGGGCGTGAGCTTGTCCGTTAACAAAGGCGAAATCCACGCCATCATGGGGCCCAACGGATCGGGTAAAAGCACCCTGGCTTACGCCCTCATGGGCCATCCCTTCTATGAGGTCACGGGCGGAGAGGTTTACTTCAAAGGGCAAAACGTTTTGGAGCTTGAGCCTGACGAGCGGGCCCGTTTGGGCCTTTTCCTGGCCTTTCAGTATCCGCAGGAGATCCCCGGGGTTACGGTCTCGAAGTTTCTGCGCGCGGCCGTCAACGCCCGCCGGCAGGCGCTGGGCCTGGAGCCCTATGGTCCGTATGAGTTCGGGCTCATCTTAAACGAGAAGATGGAGCAGCTGCGCATCGATCCCAGCTTCGCTTTTCGGGCTCTTAATGAGGGCTTCTCCGGAGGGGAAAAGAAACGCATGGAGATCCTGCAGATGAGCCTGTTAGCGCCCGAAATGGCCATCCTGGACGAGACGGATTCGGGGTTGGATATCGACGCCTTGCGCATCGTGGCCGATGGGGTAAACGCCCTGGCCGGTCCGGACATGGGCGTGCTGGTGATCACGCATTACCAGCGGCTTTTGAACTACATCCAACCGCACTTCGTGCACGTGCTCATGGATGGCCGCATCGTGCGCTCCGGAGGTCCAGAGCTCGCCCTGGAGCTGGAGGCGCGCGGCTACGACTGGCTGCGGGCCGAATTGGAGTCCACGGCCGCAGCCTAAAGCGAGGCTAAATCGTTTGAGGAGATCCCGCGATGAGCGAGACGAGGCTGCTTGAGACGCTGCGTGAAGATTACGCCGAGCGATACGGATTTCGGGACGAAGCCATCTACGTGTATGAGGCCCCTCGAGGGCTTTCGCGTCGCATCGTGGAGGAGATCTCCGCGATCAAAAACGAGCCCGAATGGATGCGCCAGTTTCGGCTTCGCGCCTATGAGATCTTCTGTAAAAAGCCCATGCCCACTTGGGGGGCGGACCTTTCGGGGGTCGATTTCGACAAGATCGTCTACTATGCGCGCCCCACGGACCGCCCGGCCCGCTCTTGGGATGAGGTCCCGGAGTACATCAAGCGCACCTTCGAGCGGCTCGGCATCCCGGAGGCGGAGCGCAAGTTCCTGGCCGGCGTGGAGGCCCAGTACGATTCCGAATCCGTGTACTCGAACGTTCGGGAGGATCTGGCCCGCATGGGCGTGATCTTCTGCTCCACCGATGAGGCCGTGCAGCGCTATCCAGACCTGGTGCGCGAGTATATCGGCACCGTGGTCTCGATCGCCGATAATAAGTTCGCCGCCTTGAACTCAGCCGTCTGGTCGGGCGGCACCTTCATTTACGTGCCCCCGGGCGTGCGCGTGGAGTTTCCCCTGCAGGCCTACTTCCGGATCAACCGGGAGGCCATGGGCCAGTTTGAGCGCACGCTCATCATCGCCGACGAGGGCTCCTTTGTGCACTACGTCGAGGGCTGCACGGCCCCGGTCTACACGGAGGACTCCCTGCATGCGGCCGTGGTGGAGATCATCGTCAAGCGAGGGGCGCGAGTGCGCTATACCACGATTCAGAACTGGTCCAATAACGTTTACAACCTGGTCACCAAGCGCGCTTTCGCCTACGAAGAGGCCACGATGGAGTGGGTCGATTGCAACATCGGCTCCAAGGTCACGATGAAGTATCCGGCCGTTTACCTGTTGGGCAGGGGCGCGCACGGCGAGGTGCTCTCGATGGCCTTCGCCGGAGACGGCCAACACCAGGATACGGGCGCCAAGATGGTCCACCGCGCCCCGCACACGACTTCGCTTGTGCAGTCCAAGTCGATCTCCAAGGGCACGGGCCGGGCTAGCTACCGAGGTCTACTCAAGGTCTATCCGGGCGCCGAGCACGTGAAGGCCAACGTCTCTTGCGACGCCCTGCTGCTGCATGAGGTTTCGCGAACGGACACGTACCCCACGATGGAGATCCAGGAGCAAAACGTGCACATCGGCCATGAGGCCACGGTCTCCAAAGTGGGCGATGAGCAGATCTTCTACCTGATGAGCCGGGGGCTTTCTGAAGAGGAGGCCGTTACGATGATCGTAAACGGCTTCATCGAGCCCATCGTCAAGGAGCTCCCCATGGAGTACGCCGTGGAGATGAACCGGCTCATCGCTCTGGAGATGGAGGGATCCGTTGGATAAGGAGAGGAGCCTAGATGTCCGCCCTTTTGCTCGATAAGCGCGCCCCTGAGGTCCAGACGCTGCGGGAGCTATCGGATCGGCTTCGGGAGCCGGCCTGGCTGCGCGCCAAACGCCGCCAGGCTTTCGACGCCCTGGAGGCGCTTCCGTTGCCTCAGCTGCGCAGCCGACGCTTGGAGCTAGACTGGCGCGCTTTTGAGGTGCTGCTGCCCACGGATGCGCCCCGCTTTGAGGGCCGGCGGGCGCGGCTTCGGCTGCGCAACGGGATGCCCATAGAAGAGTCGGGCTCCGAGCTGCCCCGCGGGGTGGTGGTGCTGGATCTTGAAACCGCTACAGAGCGGATGCCCGAGCTGCTGGCCCGTTACTTTCAGCGCGCCGTGCAGCCCCACGAAGATCGGATGACCGCCCTGAACGCGGCCTTTCGGCTCGGCGGGGTGGTCATTTATGTGCCCGAGGGCGTCGAGGTGCCCGAACCCATCCTGCTTGAGCAGGAGTTCACCGAGCCCGGCGTGGCCCTTTTCCCCTACACCCTGCTGATCGCCGCACCGGGCTCCCGGTTGGTCGTGATCGACGAGCTGCGAAGTCCCAGTCTAGAGCGGTCCGCGCTGACCTCTGGGATCGTGGAGATCTTCGCCGAGGCCTCCAGTTCCGTCCAATACGTGGGTATTCAGCGCTGGGGGGCGCATGTGCTGGATTTTAGCACGCGCGCCCTGCACGCGCACCGAGATGCGGCCGTCCGATGGGTTAACGTCTCCTTAGGGGCTCGTCTGAGCCGGGTCGCCGTCCGGGGGCACCTGCTTGAGCCCGGCGTGGCGGCGGATTTGCTGGGGCTTTACGTGGCCGACGCCGACCGTTACATCGAACACGATACCTTGCAGGACCACGTGGCCCCGCATACCATGAGCGATCTCCTGTTCAAGGGCGTGCTGCGCGACCATGCCGTATCCGTCTACAGCGGTCTTATCCGCGTGCACCCCAAGGCCCAGAAGACCAACGCTTATCAGGCCAACCGGAACCTGCTCCTGAGCCGGCAGGCTCGAGCCGACTCGATCCCGATGTTGGAGATCGAGGCCAATGATGTGCGCTGTACCCATGGGGCCAGCTTGGGGCCGGTCGATGAGGAGCACCTGTTCTACATGATGGCCCGAGGGCTGCGACGCGAAGAGGCCGAGCACCTGATCGTGCTGGGCTTCCTGCAGGAGGTGCTGGAGCGCATCCCGATTGAACGCGTCCGGCAGGAGATTCTAGACGAGCTGGAAGCGATCGTCTTCCGGTCGGCATAAACGCGATAAGCCCTTATGGCGGGGGTGCACGCCGCACGCGGCGCACCCCCGCTTTTGTTCTTTAGAAAGGAGCACCCACATGCTCGACGTCGAACGGATCCGAGAGGACTTCCCCCTGCTAACGCATCCGCCCGGGGGAAAGCCCTTGGCGTACCTGGACAACGCCGCCACCACGCAGAAGCCCCGCTCCGTGCTGGAGGCCATCGAACGCTTCTACACGACCCAGAACGCCAACGTGCATCGGGGCGCTTACGCACTGGCCGAGGCGGCAACAGAAGCCTACGAGCGCGCCCGCCGGCGCGTGGCCGACTTCATCGGGGCTCCCGGTCCAGAGGCGATCATCTTCACTCGCAACACGACGGAGGCGATCAACCTCGTGGCCTATAGTTGGGGGTTGAGCCGGCTTAAGCCAGGCGACGAGATCCTGTTAACGGAGATGGAGCATCACGCCAACCTCGTGCCCTGGCATCTGGTGGCCGAGCGCACGGGCGCGCGCATTCGGGCCGTGCCGCTGCGCGAAGACCTCCAGTTGGACTGGGACGCATTTCTGCAGTTGCTTTCGCCTCGCACGCGCATAGTGGCCGTCACGCACGTCTCCAACGTGCTGGGCACCGTAAACCCCATCTCCGAGATCGTCCGCGTCGCGCACGCCTGCGGGGCCGTGGTGCTCGTCGACGGGGCGCAGGCCGTCCCCCACTGTCGCGTAAACGTGCGAGAGCTCGAAGTGGACTTTTACGCCTTCTCCGGGCATAAGATGTGCGGCCCCACGGGTATCGGGGTCTTGTACGGCCGTCCGGAGCTACTGGAGGCGATGCCGCCCTTTCTGGGTGGGGGGGACATGATCAACGAGGTCTGGATCGACCGGTCCACGTACGCCGAACTTCCGCATAAATTCGAGGCCGGCACCCCTCACATGGCGGGGGCTGTAGGGCTAGAGGCCGCGATCGCCTATCTGGAGGCCATCGGATTGGAAGCTATCGGATCTTGGTCGTGCGCGTTGGCCGATCGGGCCGCTGAGGCTTTAGGGCAAATCCCGGGTGTGCGCGTATATCGGCCGAAAGCGGGCTCTGGGGTCGTCTCCTTCGTGTTGGCCGGTGTGCACGCGCACGATTTGGCCACCGTGCTGGACTGCGAAGGTGTGGCCGTCCGGGCTGGTCATCACTGCGCCCAGCCCCTCATGCGCCGGCTGGGCCTAGAGGCCACGACGCGGGCGAGTTTTTACTTTTACAACACGGACTCGGAGCTGGAGCTCCTGCTAGAGGCCGTGCGCAAAGCCGCCCAGCTCTTCAGTCCGCTGGTCGAACGGGAACTTAAGGCCTCAGCGCGCGCATAAAGCGCGACCGCACTTGGACGAGCCGGGGGCAAAGTATGGACGCGCTAAATGAACTGTACTCCGAATTGATCCTGGAGCATTACACCAAGCCGCGCAACTACGGCGACCTGCCCGAGCCCGACCTTGTGGAGGAGGGCTACAACCAGTCTTGCGGGGATCGGATCGTTTTGCTGCTCCAGATCCGCGATGGCCGCATCCAGGAGCTTCGCTTCCGCGGCTACGGGTGCGCGATCTCGATCGCCTCGGCTTCCCTGATGAGCCAACACGTCAAAGGGCGCTCCCTTGAAGAGGTCCAGCAGCTTATCGAAGCCTTCAAGGCCTTCGTAACAGGCAAGCAAGCCGACTTGCCTCCGGCGCTCGGCGAGCTGCGTCTGCTTCGGGGCGTAGGGCGCTTCCCTATGCGCGTCAAATGCGCTACTTTGGCCTGGAACACGCTTAAGCAAGCGCTGGAGCATCCAGAGCCGCCCAGGGCATTGCCGGATGAACCGCCTCGGGGTCCAGTTTGTTAGCGTCCTGGGGATCGCTTTGGCGGTGGGGGGGTTCCTGTGGGGTTGTTTGGCCTCAGGACCGCAACCCGCCTCGCCCCTGTTCTCTGAGCCCCTCGCCCCCGGTCGCTGCCGGCTGCTTGGGCAGCTGGAGCGCGTCGAGGCGGAGGCGGCGGGCCAATGGATGGTCACGATGCGCGTAGAACGCGTCCTGGGCTATGGAATGGCCTTTCCGGCTCCTATCGCCCAGGGGGTCCGGCTGCGTCTTCCTTGGCCCTCCTCCCTTGGCCAGCCCGCCTCGGGGGAGCGCTGGGAAGTTGAGCTTGAGGCGCTTGAAGAGGGCGCGCCTCCGGCGGATCGGTACCGGCTGCTCGAGGCCCGGCGACGCTCGTAGGCGGCGGGAGGTGAGCATGCGCGGCAAAAAGCTGGTGCTGTACTTGGGGGCTTTGGGCTGTGTTTTGGGGGGGCGATCCGATTCCCTCCTCATCCCCCCCAAGCCTCCTCTTGAAGCCCTAGAGCATCCGGCCGAAGATCCCGAAGCTCGGGTTCGCTGGGAGTGGATGCGCCTGCGCAACCCCCGCACGGGCCGCATCCCGGATGACATACGCGCCCGTGAGCTGGCTTTTGCCGAGCAGCTACCCCGCGCGGAGTCCTTCCGCAAAGGCCCCTATCCGGTCGCCCTGTCCTGGACCCACCGGGGGCCGATCAACATAGGCGGCCGCACGCGGGCCCTAGCTATCGACCGCACCGACGAAAACGTGCTGCTAGCCGGAGGGGTGTCCGGGGGCCTGTGGCGCTCCGCCGACGGAGGGCAGAGCTGGACGAAGGTCACCGATCCGGAGGACCTGCACAGCATCACCTGCATCGTGCAGGACCCCCGTCCGGGCAAGACGCACATCTGGTATTACGGCACAGGCGAACTGGTGGGCAACTCGGCCCGAGGAGGCGGGGCCCCGTATCGGGGAGATGGGATCTTTCGCTCTGTCGATGGGGGCAGGACCTGGCGTGTGCTGGAGAGCACCTCCACACGCCGGCCGCATGCGTTCGATCAGCCTTTCGACTACGTCTGGAACCTGGCCGTAGATCCCTCGAATTGGGCCCAAGATGAGCTGTATGCGGCCACCTACGGGCGCATCTTCCGTAGCCTAGATGGGGGTCGAAGCTGGACCGCCGTGCTCGGAGCGCAGGAGCCCTCCTCGCTACACACGGACGTGGCCGTCACCCCGCAAGGGGTGGTTTACGCCACCTTGGGAGAGGCCTCTAGCATAGCCAACGTCCAGAGCCCCTCGCGGGGTATCTGGCGCTCCCCTGACGGGGTCAACTGGACCCCCATCACCCCGTCCGGATGGCCGACGAACTACCGCCGGATCGTAATCGGGATCGCGCCCTCGAATCCCAATATAGTCTACTTCCTGGCCGAAACCCCCGGCTCAGGGGTAAACGGCCACAGCCTGTGGCGGTACACTTACCTTTCCGGAGACGGAAGCGGCTCCGGAGGACGCTGGGAGAATCGCTCCTTCAACCTTCCCCGAACCTTCGACTCCCAAGGCAGCTACGATCTTGTCATCGCCGTCAAACCCGATGACCCCAACGTCGTCTTCATCGGCGGCACGAACCTGTACCGATCCCTTAACGGCTTTGCCGAGCCCAATAGCTTTACGCATATCGGCGGATACGCCCCCTCCGGCTCCGGGCTATATCCGAACCACCACCCGGATCAACACGCCCTGCAGTTTCGTCCCTCTAATCCCCGGGTGCTTTATACAGGCTCCGACGGAGGGGTGCACCGCACCGATGATTGCTTAGCCTCGACGGTGCGCTGGACCTCGCTAAACAACGGTTATCTGACGACCCAATTTTACACCATAGCCCTGCGGCCTGTCCCAGCAGATCCCCTGCTCATCGGGGGAATGCAAGATAACGGCACCTGGGCCACGAGCTCTTTCGACGGACAAACGCCCTGGCGCTCCGTCTTAGGTGGCGATGGGGCGTACTGCGCCATCTCGCGCGACGGGCTATCCCGTTACGTATCGGCTCAAAACGGCGTCACATACCGCATCACCTACGACGCCTCCGGCCGGGAGACAGGCTGGACCCGCATAGATCCGGCCGGCGGGGCGGGATATCTGTTCATTAACCCATTTGCCCTGGATCCCAACGACGACCGGGTGTTCTACGTGGCCGGGGGGCAGGTGCTGTGGCGCAACGAGAACGTGACGGCCATCCCCATGTTCCGTAGCGAACCGGCCTCTACGAACTGGACCGCGCTGGAGCCAACCTACGTCTCAGAAGGCGTGATCACGGCCCTGGCCCCTACGGCGCAGCCCGCGCATCGGGTTTACTACGGCACCAGCACCGGACGCCTGTTTCGGTTGGATCGCGCTCATGAGCCCGGCTCGCGGCCCGTTGACATCACAGGCCCCCAGTTTCCGAGGGGCGCCTACGTGAGCGCGCTTGCTCCGGATCCCGAAAATGGCGATCGCCTGCTTGTGGTGTTTTCCAACTACGAGGTGCCTAGCCTCTTTTACACCGCCGACGGAGGGCGCACCTGGATGGACGTGTCCGGAAACTTAGAGGAACATCCGGATGGCTCCGGCAGCGGCCCCTCGGTGCGCTGGGCCGTGATCACGAGCCGAGCGGGGCGCCCCTTCTATCTTGTGGGCACAAGCACCGGCCTATACAGCGCCGAGGCCTTGGAGGGCCGAAACACCGTGTGGCGCCAAGAAGGGGCGCGCACAATCGGCAACGTGGTCGTCAGCATGCTCGCCGCCCGGCCAGAAGACGGGTTTGTGGCCGTGGCCACGCATGGCAACGGGGTCTACGCCGCGTATGTGGATCCGGGTCCAGCTGCGCCGCTTGGGGCGCCAGAGCTCCTTCACCCGGCTCCGAATTCGGCCGGACACCCCGTGCGCCTGGAGCTTATCTGGCGGCCCGTATCGGGTGCCCTCAGCTACGAAGTCCAAGTTAGCCCGGATCCCGGTTTCATGAGCCCCGTGCTCAGCCGATCCGGTTGGACCGAAACGCGCTATGCGCTTAGCGGCCTGCGCCACTTCACCACGTACTTTTGGCGTGTGCGCGCCCTGGGCCCTCGGGGGGCGGGGCCTTGGTCGGCTGTGCGCACCTTCACCACCGTCGTAGGCCCCCCGGACCTGATGAGCCCCCCCATAGGCGCGGGCGCCGTGCCTCTGCCTGTGAGCCTCGCCTGGGCGCCATCAGCCGGGGCGACCCGGTATCACGTGCAGGTCGCGCGCGAAGCGCGCTTCCAGTCCGTGATCTGGCAGGATAGCCTTCTGAGCCAACCCTCCGTCCGGGCGCCGGATCTTGCACATGGACAGACGTATTTTTGGCGCGTGCGTGCCCGAAACGCCGACGGCGTAAGCCCCTGGTCCGCGGTGGGCCGCTTCACGACGCAGCTAGAACCGCCCAGCTGGCAACCCCCGGCCGGACTGGAGCCGCACCTAGATCCGCGCCAGCTTCTGCGCTGGAGCCCCGTAACGGGTGCTTCAGGCTATCAGCTGCAGGTGAGCCGAGATGCGGATTTCGCCGCTTTGCTGGTGGATGCCGTGCTGTCGGCTCCCAGCTGGCGTCCTGAGGGGCTCACCTACGGGCTACTGTATCACCTTCGCGTGCGCGCCCTGGCCCCCGAAGGACCAGGGGCGTGGTCTGCGATTTGGATGTTTCGCCTGGAGGCCCCACCGGTGGTGTCGGCGGAGGCCTCCGGCCGGCCCGCAGATTACGAGCTCGCCCCTGTCTTTCCGAACCCCTTCCAGGCCTACGCCGTGGTACGCTTCGGATTGCCTCGTGCGGCCGAGGTGCATCTGGAGCTTTTCGACGCCTCCGGAAGGCTGCTGCGCGCGCTCTTCCGAGGCCCGCTAGAGGCGGGCCGCTACCAGGTGGGGCTTGAGGGCGCCTCGCTAGCCGCCGGCCTGTATCTAGTGCGGCTGCGTACGCCCGAGGCCGTGCGCGCGCAGAAGCTGATTCGCCTTCCATAGGGCCCGGTTCGCTCGGCAGGCCGGCGCGCTATGTCCGAATTTCGCTTCGTCTCCGCCTCCGCTGGCTCGGGCAAAACCCATCGGCTTACGGGTCGGCTGTTGTGGCTGCTCCTAGATCCCCGGGTGCCCTACGGGGACATAGCTCACGTTCTAGCCATTACCTTTACCAACAACGCCGCGCGACAGCTGCGACGCCGGCTTCTGGAGTGGCTTAAACGCGTCGCCGGGGGCGATGCGGCTTGGCTGCGCGCGCTCCAAGAGGCCTTTCCGCCGCAAGGCGCGCCCGAATGGACCCAGCAGGAATGGCGGGATCGTGCGCGCGCGCTCCTGGAGGCGCTCTTGGACAGGTACGGGGAGCTCCAGGTGGGCACAATCGATAGCTTCCTGGGCCGGCTCCTGCGCGCCACCGCCTTGGAGTTCGGCTTAAACCCCGGGCTGGAGCTCGCCTTGGATCCCCGGCCCCTGCTCCGAGAGGCCCTCAGGGGGTACCTGGAACAAGCCCTCAGGAGCCGAACCGAGGCCAGAACCCTGGAGCACGTCCTGCGCCTCATGGAGGAAACGCGCACACGCTACCCCTGGAGCCCCCAGGCTGAACTGGAACGGGAACTGATCCGGATCCATGAGCGGCTGGCCGGGCTTTTGGAAAAACCTCTTGCGATCGCTCCAGAGGGATCCGCGGAGGCGCTCCGAGGGGAACTCCGCGCCCTGGCGGAGGCCATAGCGCAGCGCCTTGCGTTCTGGTCTGAGCGGGGGGTAGCCGCGGCGCAGAACTTCGAAAAGCTCGTTCGGGCCTTAAAAACAGGAGATCTAGAGGCCCTCCTAAAACGCGAGCCCGCGCAAAGGGCTTTCAAAAAGGGGCCCCGATCCGAAGAGGCCGAGGTCGACATGGCGCCCCTGCAGGAGCGCCTAGGCGAGCTACGCCGGCTTTATGCGCGCTTTTTGGCCGCTGCACGCTATGCGCCGTACGTAACCCTCTATGGGCAGCTGCGGCGCCGAATGCGCGAACTGGAGCGCACCCAGGACCGCCTGCACCTGGCCGAGGCCACCGCATTGTTGCTGCAGCTGCTTCGGCAGGAGGTGATCCCGGATATCTATTTTCGGCTGGGCGATCGGATCAGCCACTATCTCATCGACGAGTTTCAGGACACCGCCCCGATCCAATGGGCCGCGCTGCGCCCCCTGATCGAGGAGGCGCTGGCCAGAGGCGGAAGCCTGTTTTTGGTCGGCGACACCAAACAGGCCATCTACGGCTTTCGAGGCGGCGATTGGCAGATTATGGCGCATATGCGCCAGCACGACGTCTTTCCCTCCGCCCCCACCCAACGCGAGGAGTTGACCGTCAACTACCGAAGCGACGGCTGGATAGTTCGGTTCGTCGAGCAGGTCTTCGAAGAGGCCGCCGCCCGCCGGGTGCAGGCCCTGGCCTCCGAAAACCCGTTCTTGCCGCTCTATTGGGAGGCTAGCGGGCTACATCGGGCGGCCCAGCAGGTGCGAGTGGGCCGCGAGAAGGCTGGATACGTGCGCTTTCGCCGATTCGCCGTGCCGAAGCGCGCGGACGCCGAGGTCTTCGAGCCCGAAGCGGAGGGCGCTGCGCTGCCGAGCCGCGAGCTTCTGAGGACACTGCAAGATCTTCGCGCGCGGGGCTATGGCTGGAGCCAAATCGCCGTGCTCGCTCCGCGCAATCAGGACGTGCTCGAGCTGGGCGCCTGGCTGGCCAGAGCGGAGATCCCGTTTGTTTCCCATTCGAGCCTGGATGTGCGCCAAAGGCCCGTGGTGCGCGCGCTGCTTGCGCTCCTGGAATTTCTGGACTCTCCGATTAAGGATCTGGCCTTCGCCAGCGTGCTGCTGGGTCCTTTGCGCCCGCCGGAGCTCGAACTGGAACAAGTGCGGGCTTTTCTGCGGGAGCACCGCCAAACGAGCCCCCTGTATACCGCCTTTCGGGAACGCTACCCAGAGCTCTGGGCGCGCTACTTCGAGCGCCCCTTCAGTCGCGTGGGCTACCTGCCCGTCTACGAGCTGCTGGTGGAGCTGTATCAGAGCTGGGGAGTACTTGGGCGCCATGCTGAGGAGACGGCCACGTGGGCTAAGCTGCTGGAGGTCGTGCGCCGCTTCGAAGAGGACGGTCAGGGCAGCTTGCGGGATTTTCTGGAGCGCGCCTCCGAGGTTTCCGAGGATGAGGACTGGGACGTGCCCGTGGCCGAGGGCCTAGAGGCCGTCACGCTCATGAGCGTGCACAAGGCCAAGGGCCTGGAGTTCCCCGCGGTGCTGCTTTACTGGCCCGATCTGCCGCCTCCGGCCGATCCCCAGTATCCGGGCTCCATCCCGTCGGATCCCGATTCCGGCATCCGGCTATGGTACCTATCGGCGGACGTCGCCAATGCCGATCCCGCGCTTAAGGATGTTTATCTGCATCGCCGCGCCACGGCCACGATCGATTCGCTCTGCCGGCTGTACGTGGCCTTAACGCGCGCCGGTTCCGAGCTGCACGTGTTCTGGTTGGAGGCCGGCGGAGATCTGGGGCGGTTTTTGCCCGCGGAGGATTTGGAGCTGGGCGCGCCCACTGGCCCCTCTGCGCCCGCGCAGCTCGCCCTTGGAGGGGCGCAATTTACACCCTGGCCGCCGCCTCGTTCCCTGGATCTACCCAAGCGGCCTCTGACCGCGGATCGCCGGGAAGCCGAGCGGGGTGAATGCTGGCATGCGGTGCTGGCCCGCATCCGGTTTTTGACCGCCGATCCGGTCGCGCAGCTGGAGCGGGCCCTCGAGGAGGTGCTAAGCCAACATCCGGAGTGGGCCTGCTGGAGAGAAGAAGCCCGGCGCAGCCTGCTCCGTTTTTTGGAGCGGCCCCAAGTGCAGGGGCACTTCCGGTGGCGCCCGAATCGGATCGTCTACACGGAACTGGAGCTGCTCGACGCCCAGGGCCGCCTGCATCGCATCGACCGTCTGGTTTGCGATCCGGAGTGTATCTGGGTTTTGGACTTCAAAACCGGCGCCCCGCGCCCGGAGGATGCGGCGCAAATCGCCGAGTACGCCCGCTGGGTGCGCGCGCTTTGGCCGGATCGTCCGATCCGAACGAGCCTGCTTTACGTGGAGCCCTAGCCCATGCTGCGCGTAGTGCCTGCGGGGACGGATCTTGTGGCCGCGGTGCTGGAAGAGCTTCGGCCCCAGGGGCCGGACTATCGACGCAACCTTGTGCTCTTTCCCGGCCGCCGGCCGGCCCATTTCCTGCGCAAACGCCTAAGCACTCGGCACGAGGGCGCGCTGCTGCCGCCGGCCATCTACGCGGTGCAGGATTGGATCGAGGCCACCGTACATGCGCAGCTAGGGGTCTCGGGCCGAAAGGCGGAGGCCCTGGAGGCCTGCTCGGTGCTCTTTGAGGTCCACCGAAGCCTACCGGCCTCGGAGCGCTTGGGCGCAGAGGCCTACATGAGCCTGGAGCGCTTTCTGCCCGTCGGACTGCGCCTCCTGGAGGAGCTAGAGGCGCTGTATCTGGCCGATTATTCGCCGCAGCGGCTGCGTGCGCAGCTTGCCGACGCAGGCTGGGAGCGCGGAGGCCAACTTGTGGCCTACTTCGGGCGCTTTTATGAGGCGTTGGAACAGGCAGGCCTCTGGACGCGCGCCCGATACGTGCGCACGCTCGCCGACCGCTTCGAGGTGTTAGCCCTAGAGCAGTTCGACCGGATTCTCGTTGCGGGTCTGTACGCCTTCGCCCCGGCGGAGGCCCGGCTCTTCAGAGCCCTGCTAGAGCGCCCCGAATCGATCGGGCTGTTCGTGGAGGGCCCAGGGCTTGCGGCGCAGCTTAGGCGGTTGGGCTTGTCTGAATCCCACATAGAGCGTCTGGAGCCCGAAGTCGCCCGCAAGCCCGTGTTCGTCTTTACGCGCGCTCCAGATCGGCTCGGGCAGGTGCTGGCCTTGGCCGAGGCGTTGCGCGCGGAGCGAGAGCGCCTTGGCCGACCCCTGCAAGAGGATGCGGTCGTAGTGCTTCCGGCCGCAGACGCCCTTTTCCCCGTCCTGTTCTGGGGGCTAGCCCCCTTGCGAGCTGGCGAGCCTTACAACGTATCGCTCGGATATCCGCTTGTGCGCACCCCGGGCTTCGGCTTTCTGCGCGCGCTTTTGAGCGCCCTGGATACGGAGCTCGACGGGACTCTGCAGGCCTCAGCCTACCGCGCCTTTATTATGCATCCCTACACGAAAAACCTGCGCTACGGGGATCGCCCCCCTGAGCTTACGCGCGTGCTGTTGCACGCCCTCGAAGAGGAGCTAGCGCGAACCGAGCTGCGCCTCCGTCTGCGCCCGGAGGAGCTCGAGGAGCGCACAGGCTGGTTTGAGGAGCTGGCGCGCACCCTACAGCCTCTTTTCCCCGACATCACGGCTGAGCAGCTAAGGCAACACCTTCGGTGGTTGCACACGCATACCCTGCGGGCGCTCTGGGCTCCAGAGAACGTGGGCGCCTTTGCCCGCCAGGCCGCCCAGGTGCTAAGGCTTGTGGCCGAACGAAGCACCGCGCGGGAGCATCCGTACTTTGCCCCCTTTCTGGAGGGCCTGCTTGCGGCCCTAGAGGCCCTAGAGCGTTCCGGCCTGGCTCGGGAACGCCTAAGCCGTCCCGGCGCTTACCTACAGGTGCTCACGCACTACCTGCAGACCCAAACCCTTCCCTTTGAGGGCACGCCCGTAGAGGGCCTTCAGGTCTTGGGGCTGCTGGAGACGCGGCTGCTGCGCTTTAGGTCCGTGTACTTGCTGGACGCCAACGAGTCCATCTTACCCCCTGCGCCGGAGCCGGCCGTGCTTCTGCCCGAGGGGGTGCGGCGTCGGTTGGGATTGGAGACGCAACGGGACCGCGAGGAGCTTGCGCGCTACTACTTCGAGGCCCTGGTGCGCGCCGCCGAGCGCGTGCATCTGTTTTACACCGAGGACCCCCGCACCGGAAAAGGGGAACGAAGCCGGTTTCTGGAGCGCCTGCTCTGGGAGTGCGAGAAGGAGGAAGGGGCCTGCCCCCCGGAACACGTCGTGCGCTATCCTTTGTCGCTACAGAACCCGCGCCCGGAGGCCATCGAAAAGGGCCCGGAGCTGGCCGCCTGGCTGCGGCGCCGCACCTATAGCCCTCGGCTGCTGGATACTTATCTCAGGTGCCCGATCCGCTTCTACTACGAATGCGTGCTGGGCCTAAAGGAGCCCGACTCGGCGGCCGAAGAGCCGGATGCGCGCGAGATCGGCACGGCCGTGCACGAGATCCTGCGGCGCTTCTTCGAGCCCCACCTCGGCGTCGTGCTCAGCCCGGAGCTTCTCGCTCGGCAGGCCGGAGGGCGGCTGCGGCGCCTGGTGCGCACCTACTTTCGGGAGCGATACGGCCCGCATCCCGTGGCGTCCGTGCGCCTTGTGCGCCGACAGGTCGAGCGCCAGCTTGAGCGCTTTCTAGACGCATATCAGGTTCCGTTGGCGCAACGCGAGCCCGTCGTGATCGAGGCTCTGGAGCAGCGGCTGCGCGCAAACTGGGAGGGGGTGTTCTGTGAAGGCGTGCTCGATCGCATCGAGCGCCGCGGGGATCGGCTCTACGTGCTCGACTTCAAGACCGGCTCCGGACAAGGCGAACGGTATCGGATCCATGTGCGCGCGCTCGATCCGGAGGACCGGAGCAGTTGGGCGCGCGCCATCGGCTCCGTGCAGCTGCCGCTGTATCGGCGCCTGTGCGCGCTCGCCTACGGGGTGGCGCCCACCGCCGTAGAGGTGCGCTACCTCTTCCTGGGCCAAAGCCGCCTGGGGCCGCACATAGAGGACGCGCGCATGGGCCCGGATCCACATACCGCCTGCGAGCTCGTGGAGGCCGTTTTGCGTCGGATCTTCGAGGAGCTCTTCGATCCGGATCAGCCCTTTCGGCCCCCGGAGCGCCTGGAGCGAACCTGCCCCGGCTGTCCGTTTCAGGCGATCTGCGGCACCACATGGGTGCGCGCCTCCATCTGAGGGGCTTCGGATGTGGCCTGGGAAAGCGAAGGCGTTGCATCTTCGGGGTGCCCGTACGGAGTTGGAGGAGCTATGCGAGCGGCCGTTATCCGGGGACACGGCGGACCTGAGGTGGTCGACTACTGCGAGGTGCCCACTCCGGAACCGGGGCCCGGGGAGGTGCGCCTCCGCGTGCGCGCCACGGCCCTCAACCACCTCGACCTCTGGGTGCGGCGAGGGCTTCCCGGCGTACCCCCCGCGTTTCCCCACGTGGGCGGATGCGATATCGCCGGAACAATCGACGCCTGCGGCCCAGACGTAGCGGACTGGCAAGTAGGCGATCCCGTCGTGGTCAACCCGCAGCTCTCCTGCGGCCGCTGTCGCTATTGCCTGCGGGGCCAAGACAACCTCTGTCTGCGCTTTGCGATCGTAGGCGAACACACCTGGGGCGGTATGGCCGAATACGTCGTCGTGCCCGCCCGAAACCTGGAGCGTATTCCGGAAGGCTTCTCCTTTGAGGAGGCCGCCGCCTGCGCCCTGGTCTTTCCCACGGCCTGGCGCATGCTTATGACGGGGGCTCGCATCCAGCCCGGCGAGACCGTGCTCGTCTTGGGCGCAGGGGGCGGCGTCAACACGGCCGCCATCCAGATCGCCAAGCTCATGGGCTGTCAGGTCTGGGTCACCGCGAGCACCGAGGAGAAGATGCGCCGCGCCTACGAGCTGGGCGCCGACTGGGTGCTTTTGCATCGCGACCCGGACTGGTCGCAGCGCGTCTGGGAGCGCACGGGCAAGCTGGGCGTGGACGTCGTGGTGGACAACGTCGGACGCGCGACCTGGGCTCAAGCCCTGCGGCTTCTTGGCCGCGAGGGGCGCTTGGTGACCGTCGGGGCCACCACGGGGGCGCTAGCCGAAACGGACATCCGCCTGGTGTTCTGGCGCCAGCTGCGCATCATCGGCTCTACGATGGCCAATCGGGCCGAATTCATGGACGTCTTCCGGCTCATTTGGCGCCGTCAGCTTCGGGCCGTAATCGATCGCGTTCTGCCCCTGGAGGCCGCCCGCGAGGCGCATGCGCTGCTGGAGCGAGGCGAACAGTTTGGCAAGATCGTGCTACGGCTGCCGTAGCGGAACAGGCCCCCGAGAAAACGCTTTAAAGGTGCTATCCAAGTCGCCCGACACGACATGCAAGCGGAGCCCCTTTGCGCGATCGATCGGCGCGGCGCCCCGGAGCAGGAGCCCTCGGTGGCCTTCTGCACGCTGGGTTGTAAGCTCAATTTTGCCGAGACGAGCACGCTGCGGCGCCAGTTTGCCGCACGCGGGTTCCGGCTCGTCGAGGACGAAGACCCGGCGGATGTGTACGTGATAAACACCTGCGCCGTCACAGAGGCCGCCGAACGCGAATGCCGCAAGATCATCCGGCGCCTGCTGCGCCAAAACCCGGCCGCCTACGTGATCGTAACAGGCTGTTACGCTCAGCTGCGGCCCGAAGAGCTCGCCGCGATCCCGGGCGTGGACCTGGTGCTGGGCGCGGCCGAAAAGCTGCGGCTCTTCGAATACGTTCGGGACTTTCGGAAAAAGCCCGAGCCCGAGATCCGCGTCTCTTGCATCGACGGCCTGGAGGAGATCGCCCCCGCCTACTCCTTCGGCGACCGCACGCGCGCTTTCCTGAAGGTGCAGGACGGCTGCGACTACCGCTGCGCCTTCTGCACCATCCCCAAGGCCCGAGGTCCAAGCCGCAGCCTGCCTCTGGAAAGCGTCTTGGAGCAGGCCTGGGAGCTGGCCTCTCAAGGTGTACAGGAGATCGTCCTAAGCGGAGTCAACGTGGGCGACTACGGGCGCAAAATCGGCACTTCGCTGCTGGAGCTGTTGCGCCAGCTGGAACGCGTCCCCATCCCGCGATACCGGATCAGTTCGATAGAGCCCAACCTGCTTACGCCCGAGATCGTCGACTTTGTGGCCGACTCCGAACGCTTTATGCCGCATTTTCATATCCCGCTGCAGAGCGGCTCAGATCGCATCTTGGCCCGTATGCGACGGCGATACCGAAGGCGGCTGTACGCAGAACGCGCCCTCTACATCAAAAAGCGCCTGCCCCACGCGGCCATCGGCGCGGACGTGATCGTGGGCTTTCCGGGTGAGACCGAGGCGGACTTCGAGGCGACCTGCGCGTTTTTGGCCGAACTTCCCGTCTCCTATCTGCACGTGTTCACGTACTCAGAGCGCCCGGGCACGCCCGCGGCCCAAATGGACGGCGTCGTGCCCGCGCCCGTGCGTCAGGAGCGCAACCGGCGGCTGCGCCTGCTTGCATACGAGAAGCGGCGCGCCTTCTACGAAGAGCACGCCGGAAGCATGCGACCGGTGTTGTTTGAGGCGACCGAGAGCGCAGGACAAATGTCCGGCTTTACGGACAACTACATCAGGGTTCGCATACCCTACGCGCCCGCCCTGATCAACCGCATCGTCCCCGTTCGCCTGGGCCCGCCGGAAGAGGGCGACTGCGTAAGCGGCACGCTCATAAAATAACGACTCTCCGCCGAAACGAGGCCGATCGAGTATGTGGGTCTACTTCTTCGCCTACGGACACAACATGAACGAGGCCAACCTGCACCGGCTGGGGATCATTCCTCAGGAGCGCCGCGGGGCCGTGCTGCGGGATTTCCGGCTCGTTTTCAACAAACTGGGGGCGCGCCCCGGAGAGGGCTACGCGAACATCGCGCCCGAGCCAGGCGCCCGCGTAGAGGGGGTGCTCTACACGTTGCGGGCCGAGGATTTGGAACGGTTGGACTTGGCCGTGGGCGCGCCGCACGCCTATGAGCGGCATCGCGTCACGGTCGAGACGGCCGAGGGCGAGGCGGTTTCGGCCTACGCGTACCGGGCCAACCCCGCCATGGTGCGCCCGGGCCTTAAGCCTTCTTTGGCTTACCTGATGGAGCTTCTCAGCGCGCGCGCTTTCCTAAGCTCCGCCTACGTGCAAGAGCTGGAAAACGCAGAAACCCTCGAAGGGCTCAGCCGGGCGTAGCCTTACCACATCCGGCCGAAATAGAGCACAAGCTGCGGGGAGGCGAAAACGCGCTGGCGCGGGCTGGCCATCATAAGCTGCACCCCCGCCGGCAGCCAATGGACCGCGTAGCTAAAGCTTACCCCCTGCAGGGACCGGAAATTGGAACCGAAGTTGGCCCCTACGCCGAGCTGAACGGTCCAGCCTCCTAAAGCCCGCCCGTGCGGAAGCCCGCCGATGGGGTCGTACGGACGGCCCGCTGACTCGTTCCAATAGGGGCTCTTCCACGCGAAGGTGGGTCCCATGGCGGCTTGCACATAGGGGCGAAACGCGTCCACAAGCTCGTTGCGGAAGACCCGGTACTGCAGGCCCACTAGAACCGGAAGCACGAGCAGCCGATTGAGCTTGCCCGGCACGATCGTGTTGCCGAAGTAGTCGACGACGAACTGAAACTCCTTTTCATCCTTGCCGGCGCCGATCTCTATACTCGCAAAGCCCGTCCAGTCCGGGTCGAGCGTCCGCAAATAATAGCCGCCTATCCCGAAGCCGTTGTTGCTAAAGATCAGGGAAAAGGCCATGCCCTGGCGCACCACCTGATCCGGGCTCTGAGCCTGCACCGGACGTTCTACAACAACGACCTGGGCCCATCCGAGCCGATATCCGCCCCAGAGCAAAAGCAGAGCTAATGTCCACCGCATGATCGAAACTCCTCTGCAAAGTAAACCATGGCAAGTAGACGGCCTTTCTGCGTAAAGGTAACGGTTTTTTGCTTGCGCGCAAGCGCGCACAAGGGAAAATCGCAGGAGGCGCTTCATCAAAATTTCATATTCTTTTATCTGAAACTACACATCATCCCGTGCGTACATATGGTTAGAAACCGCTACAGGTGACCTCGGGAAGGAGACGAAACGATGATCGCGGCAGCAAAAACCTTAGCGCAGCTTGCGCTTCGCCGTCGGGGTCGGGCCCGCGGCCTTGCCCTGCCGGCCGTGCGCGGGCTGAGGCCGATGCTGGTGCGCGCGCACGCCGATCGGCGCACGTACGCGTTGCGTCTGGCCGTGGGGTTGGCGCTGGCCCTGAGCCTGTTAACGGGGCTGTTACGGCTGCCCCTGGCTCCGTCCGGATCGTTTCTGCTCCGAGAAGCCCCGCAGGAGGCGGTTTCGCTACAGCTGGTCGAACAGACCGTGCAGCCGGAGCGTCCCCCCGCTGCGCCTCTGCCGCTTGTGCCGATCGCGGTTCCGGACGAGAAGCCGCTGGCAGAGGAACCCGTCTTAACGGCCTCCAGTGAGCTCGTCGTCGGACAAGCGACGCCGGTCTCCTCGCTTGCGCCTCCAGCCGAAGCCCCGCCGCCTCCGCCCGTGCAGACGCCGCCTTCGCCTTCGGAGCCTGAGGTTTTCGTGGTTGTTGAGGAGCCGCCGGAGATCATCGGAGGGCTTGAGCGGCTGCAGCAGCTCATCCGCTATCCGGATCTGGCCCGCAAGGCCGGTATCGAGGGGCTCGTGATCGTCGAGGTGCTCGTCGATCCCGAGGGCCGGCCGCATAGGCCGCAGTTGATCAAACGCGCCGGAGGTGGGCTTGATGAGGCGGCCCTGGAGGCCGTGATGCAGCTCTCCTTTAAGCCGGGCCGGCAGCGGGGTAAAGCCGTATGGGTGCGCTTTGCGATCCCGGTTCGCTTCCGCCTGCAGGACCCCACAAGACCTCCCGCGTAACCCCAAATCGCGCCGTGGCGTAGACGGCGTGCTTCCCGAGGTCCCACCCTCCTCCGCACCGGAGGGGGGTGGTTTTTTTCAGGGTGAGCTTGGGGCTATGCCCCGACAAGGGGCAGCGCAAGAAGAGCCCTGTAGCGGGCCCCCTCGGGGCGTAGTTCGCTCTTGTACAGCACGAGCTCCCGCACCGCCTGGGGCACAGGTTCCCAGGGGAAGCGTTCCAGAAGGTCTCGCAAGGGCATAGGCCGCTTAAGGCGCGCCACCGTAAGGTGGGGCCGAAAGGGCCGCTCTTCGGGCCTAAAGCCCCATGCGCGAAGCTCCTGCCCAAGGGCCCGATGCAGCCGTTTCAGGTTTTCGTCCTCCCGAAAGCCCAGCCACACAACCCGAGGCCGGTTCGGATCCGGAAAGGCGCCCGGTGCGTCGCTGTAGAGCCAAAAGGGCCCCACCTGGGAGGTCGCCCGTCGGCCGATGCGCTCAAGCGCTCCGAGCACCGCTTCGGGTTGCTCCCCCAGAAAATGGAGCGTCAGGTGCAGCTGCTCCGGCCGAGCCCAGGAGGCGGCTGCGCCCGCGCGCCGCAACATCTGCTGCAGCTGCTCCACCTGCGGCCAGAGCGTTCGGGAGATCTCGACAGCCCAAAAACAGCGCATTCTACCTCCGAGCCCAAGCTAAGACCATTGGAGGCGCATAAAAAACCATTCAGCCAACATTTTCGACCGTTCGATCTCGAAAATGTAACATTTGCGTCTAAAACCCCTGTGCGCGCAAAGTCCGAACTTGACAAATCTGAGCGCCCCATCCAATAATACGGACGTTTGTTAGGGGGAAATAGCGTTTCCCCGTGCAGAACGCCGACGGTGTTGGGTGGATTTCTAAAACTTTAAGGAGAGGCGCATGATGAACCGAACCGTACTAACCCTCCTCTGCTTGGGATTTCCCCTTCTTGCCTGGGCCCAGGAGGGGACCATCCGGGGCCGTGTAACGGATCGGGGCACAGGGGAGCCCCTGCCGGGGGCAAACGTTGTCCTGCAGGGCACCACGCTGGGTGCGGCCGCGAACCTGCAGGGCGAGTACGTGATCGCGCGCGTTCCGGCGGGCACGTATACGCTTGTGGCCTCCTTCGTAGGCTACCGACGCGCGCAAGAGCAGATCACCGTCCGGGCCGGGGAGACCGTGACGGTCAACTTCCGGCTGGAGATCGACGTGCGCGGTCTAGAGGAAGTCGTCGTAACAGGCGTAGCCTCGCGCACGGCCAAGGCCATCGCGCCTGTTTCGGTCTCGCGCATCAGCACGGCCAACCTGGAAGTGAGCGGTCAGTACACATCTCTGACCCAGCTCGTTTCGGGCAAGATCGCCGGGCTGCAAATCGTCAACCCCTCCGGCAACCTCGGTGGAGGCTTCCGCTTCTTTATGCGCTCCGGAGGCGGTCTTTACGGCACGGGCCAGCCCGTGATCTACGTCGACGGCGTGCGCGTGACCAACACCGAGATCACAGGCTTCGGCGTTGGAGGCCAGCAATACTCCACGCTTACGGGGCTGAATCCAGAGGACATCGAGTCCATCGAGGTCATCAAGGGCGCCGCCGGTGGGGCTCTGTACGGCACGAGCGGTCAAAACGGGGTGATTCTCATCACCACCAAGCGCGCCCGGGGCCTTTCGAACGCCCTCCAGATCGACTACCGCTCTACGTTCGGGTACAATGAGCAGGCCCGCAAATACGACCCCAACATTTACCTTACGGCTGATGTCGCCAACGCGCTCTTTCGGCGCGGGCCCATCCAGGATCACGCCCTCTCGCTTCAGGGCACTGCGGGATGGACGCGCTACTACACCTCGCTCGATCTGCGCCGCGAAGACGGGCACCTGCCCAGCAATAGCCTCTTTCGCCGCTCCTTCCGCGCGAACTTCGACGCCTATCCCTCGGACCGGGTGAGCTTGAAGGTGAACTCCTTCTTTTCGCTCACCGAGAACGATCGGCCCCAGAACGACAACAACGTCTTCGGCTATCTGGGCAACACGCTCTTGACCCCGCGCACCTGGTATTTCACCGATAGCCTGGCGGTGCGCTCTATCGAGAACAAGTTCCGCGAAAACCGCTTCGTGGGCTCTCTTGAGATGAGCTGGGCGCCCATACAGGGGCTAGAGCTGCGCGGCGTGATGGGCTATGACGGACTGGATACGCGCAACGACGCCACCTTCCCGCCCAACTTCACCTATACCGGCCGCGTGCGCGGTGAGCGGAACATCTTTCAGCTCAGCCGCAACCAGTTCAACTACGACTTCAGCGCCCGCTACACATATCCCGTGGCCATGCTGCGGGCCACGACGATCCTGGGCACGCAGGCCTTCATCGTAACGCAGCGCTCCTTCTTTGTGCAGAAGCAAAACTTCGGCTCTGAGCTCGTGAAAAACGTTGGAGCCGGTCTGGATTTCATCAACGCCAACGAGGCCTTCTCCAACGCCCGCGAGGCCGGGCTGTTCTTGCAGCAGGAGTTCAACTGGAACGATCGGATCTTCTTCTCCGGCGGCTTCCGCTGGGACTTCGCCAGCGCCTACGGCCGGGACGCGGGGAACATCTTTTACCCGCGCGCGGACTTCTCCGTGCGCTTGGACCAGCTGGGCCTGTTGCCCGGCTTCTTCAACCTGTTTAACCTCTTCAAGGCCCGCGTGGCCTACGGCGAATCCGGCGCCCTTCCGGGGATCTTCGACGGACAACCTCTGCTCTGGTCCCCCACGCCGGCTTCGGGCTACGGCTCTGGCCTGGTCGTGAGCCGCTTCGGCAACACGGCCATTAAGCCGGAGCGCACGCGCGAGATCGAGGGCGGAATCGACTTTGAGCTCCGCGGCGGCTATGGGCTGGAGTTCACGTACTACCGGCAGTATACCACGAACTCGATCGTGAACTTCCTGCTTCCGCCCTCTCAAGGCACGGGCGTAAACTCCGGAGGCATTCCGCGCAACGTGGGCCGCATCGACGCCTGGGGCGCCGAGCTATCCGTTTATGCCACGCCGGTGCGTACGCGCAACGTACAGACCACCCTCAACGCCTCCTTCGCCTACCAGGACAACCGGGTCAAGACCTTAGGCGGGGCCGCAGACATCTTCGACGCTTTCAGCTTCACCGTAATCCGGCCTGGCCTGCGCCGGAACTCCTTCTATGTGCCTCGCGTGAAGGGGCCGCGCTTCGATGCGCAGGGCCGCTACATCGGCTTTGAGCTTGAGGAGAACGGGCAGCGTTTCGATCACGGCTCCCCCATTCCCATCTACACCGGTTCCGTGGGGCTGAACGTGCGCCTGTTCCGCGTCTTCACGCTCTCCGGAAACGGCCGCTATGCCCTGGGCCATAAGGTGCTCAACTACACGCTGGCCTTCACCTCCCGCTCAGGCGACTTCATGAACAACCGCGAGTACCTGGAGCTGCGGCGCAAGCTCGGGCTCTCGATCGGGACCAATGTGCCGCGCCGCTTCTACGAGAACATCCCCGTGCTCACACCGGGAACGGAGGAGTATCGGCAAGCGGCCGAGCGCTTGGTGCGCCTGCTGGGTGAGAGCGCCACGGTGGAGAACCACATCCAGCCGGGCGATTTCTTCCGGCTCGACGAGCTGGCCTTGAGCTTTGACGCCACCTCGATACTGCGCCGGCTGCCCGGGGCGCAGAGCCTGCGCTCGTTTGTGATCACGGCCGCGGGCCGGAATCTGTTCCTTACGACCAAGTACAACAACCCCGACCCCGAGGTGAACTTCAACGGCGGCATCACGATCACGAACGGGCAGGACTTCCTCACGCTCCCTGCTCCGCGCGTGTATACCATAAGCCTGCGGGTCGGCTTCTAACCGGAGGAGGGATCTGACCATGACCGCTACCCTATTGCGACGTGCTGCGCTGGGCGCGCTCCTCCTGCTGGGCTGGGGGCTCGGGACCGGCTGCAGCGAGTTTGTGCAGGACGTCGAGGCCCCGATCGACGAGGTGCAGGATGAGCTGATCGATGAAAGCCAGATCCCTTATGTGATCATCGGCCTACAGCAGCAGTTCGGCCAGGCCTACGGGCAAGCCGCTATGCTGGGGGATCTGCTTTCGGATCAGTGCTTTTTCGATACGCGCGTGACGAACGCGACCTTCCCCACGTACCTGGACATCGACCAGGGCAACCCAAGGCGGGATAACAACTCCACCACGGGTGCTATGCTGCCCCTGGGGCGCGCTTACTACATCTCCAAGGACCTGATCGAGCGCGTAAACCGGATCGGCACGTTCCGCAACGACGCGATCCGAATCCAGGCTCTCTACAATGCCCACCTGTACGGGGGCCTGGTGCGCTTTGTCTGGGCCTCCTACTACGGCGTTGGCCCCACTGAGGGGGGCGGCTTCGATGAGGGCGGCGGGCCTTTTGTGCCCAGCTCCCAACTTTATGACCGGGCCGTCGCCCTGTGGAACGAGGCGCTCCGGTATGCGCAAAACGACCTGCAGCGCCGCACGATCTACTCGCTTATTGCGCGCGCCCACCTCTACAACGGCAAGTACGCCGAAGCCCGCGCGGCCGCCCAGCAGGGCCTGCGCCGGGGCGATGCGCCCTTCCGGGCCCTGTATTCGACGCAGGACAACAACCCCTGGTTCTTCGGCGGCGGCCGGGGCCGAACGCAGATCGTCGTCGATACGCGCTTCTGGCAGCGGTATCTTGTTGACGACCCGCGCGAATCGGCCCGCATCCCGGTTGAGCGCGCCGCCTCAGCTCCGGGCACGACCTTCTTCCGGCAGGCCAAGTACCCGGATCGGGAGTCCCCGCTGCCCATCATCACCTGGCAGGAAAACAACCTCATGCTGGCCGAACTGGAGCTGCGCCTAGGCGGAAGCCCGGCCACAGCCCTAAGCCTGGTCAACGAGGTACGGGCCAACTACGGGCTAAGCCCCCTGACGAGCGTGAACCTGGACGTGATCTACGTGGAGCGCGACAAAGAGCTCTTCGTTCAGGGGCAGCGCCTCATAGACCAGCGCCGCTTCGGCCGCTGGCACCTGCCGGCCGGCACCTGGCAGTACCTGGAGATCACCGACCGGGAGCGGCTGAGCAACCCGAACATGGGGCGTTAGGCGTCCGTATTTTGTCCGCATTCCTCCGGGGCCGCCCTTCGGGGCGGCCCCTTACGTTTTAATCTCGCCCGTGCGGCGCTTGCGCACGGCGCTTGGCGAGACGATATTTCCGTACTGCGAAAAGGTGCGGTGCGCATGTTCGCCTTGGGCGTCGGCCTGCTGGGCTTGATGGGGATGTTCGCCAGCGCTGCCGCGCAGGCTCAAGGGGCGACTTCGCAGACCGGCTCTGAAACCTTATCCGAGGCCCCGAACCGGCTGGAGTGGATCCGCTACGCCGATCAACGCATCCGGGAGGTCTTCGGAAAAACCGAGCGCGCCCGCTACGAGGAGACGAGCCGGCTCTACCTGGCCCTGCTCGCCTTGCTCGACGATACGCTCTCGGCCGCCGAACGCGCCGTGCTCGAACCCCACCTGGAGGGCCTGCGCCAAATCCTGCCCCCGGAGCTCACCCGGCGCCTGGATCGCCCCCCTGTGGCCGCAGACCTTCTGGCCTGGTGGCGGTCGCAGGACGCCCGGCCCGCCACCGCACGCAACGAGCGCATCGAAGAGCACCTGGAGCGCTGGGCCTACGCCCACCGGCACTACACCTACGAGGACCGGCTCGATGATCGCGGCCGGATCTACATCCGCTACGGCCCCCCGGCCCGGCAAACGCGCGTGCGCTTAGATGACCCCCGCTACCGGCGCTTGGTCTTGGATCGAGAGCCCACGCTGAGCCCCCTGGAGTTCCCGGAAAACGAATTCTGGGTCTACTCCCAGGTCGACCGCAACCTGCACTATCTCTTCATCCGCCGGCCCGGAGAGGGCTTCCGGATCGGCTCCTCCGAAGAGCTCATCCCGCGCCCCCTGCGAAATAGCCCGCGCCGGGCCGAGGCCCTGCTCCGCACCCTGGAGGAGATCTACCGCCAGCTTGCCCTGTATCACATCGACTACGGCGCGCTCTACGATGAGGTGGCCAACTACGTGGCCACGCTCGAAAGCCAGGTCCCGCAGCGGCCCGAGCTTCCGCCTACGGCCTTCGGGCAGCGGATGCTCCTGCAAGTCCAGAACGAGGAGGCCTACCTGCTTGAGCGGCGCGAGCAGCTGCAGGCCCCGCCCTATACGAACGTGCTCGATCCCTACGAGGCGCTTCAGATCGAGCTGCGCTGGGCGCGCTTTCTCGATCCGGACGGCACCACGCGCACAGAGCTCTACTGGTCCGGGCCGGCCCGGAGCTTTGAGCCCTCCCGCGCGATGAGGCGCCGCCTGGAGCGCGCCCGCATGCCGCTGGAGCAGGCCGAATACCTGCTTGTGGGCTCCATCGTACAGACCGATTCGGCCTATCAGCCCCGGGTGCGGCATTACTTCCGGCATCGGCTCGCCCCCCAGGCCGCCCGCCAGCGCGAGGCCGTGCTGGAGCCCCGCACCTACACGATACGGGGGGATACGGGCCTCTACCATCTGGCCTTCGAACTGGACCAATACCTGCTTCCCTCCCGGAGCCGGGTGCCTAACCTGGACTCCATCCCCCTGCTCAAAACCTACGTGCAGCGCCTGGATTCGCTTCGGGCCCTGAACCCCAATCCGGCCCGGCTGGAGATGAGCGATCTTATGCTCCTGGAAGTCCTGCAAGAGGCCGCACTCAGCGCGCGCCCGGTGCCCGCCGGCGCCACCCGACCCTATCCCTATAGCTCCTGCCTGCCGGGCGCGCCCCTGGCCTTGTATTACGAGGTCTACCATCTTAAGCCCAACGCCGCAGGCCAGGCCCGGGTGCGCACGACCTACGAGGTGCTGCGTCGGGTCCCGACCGGACCGCTGGGAACGGAGTTTCGGCTGGAGCGCACAAGCGGTGCTACCACGCACATAACAAGCGGCAGCACGTTGCGCGAATACCTGCTGCTGGAGACCCGCAACTGGACCCCCGGAGAGGTGACCATACGGCTGCAGATCACGGACCTGGAATCCGGTCAGCGCACCGAGCGCGAGCTCAAATTGCTCGTGATCGAGCCCACCTAAGGCGAGCCGCACTCCGCCTGAAGCCGCTCCCAGGTGTAGCGCGCGTTCTCCAGGCCCTCTTGAGAGGCCGTGTTGTTGAAAAAGCACCACACCGGTCCCTGCTTCGCCCACCGAAGAAGCCGTCCGATCCAGGCCTCCAGCTCCGCTGGAGCGTAGGCCGAGTAGTACATCCGAGGCCGGCCGTGCAGGCGCACGTACACGAGCTCTCCGCACCCTCCGGGCTCGGGCTCGGCCGGAATCGGGGCCGGATCGGCCACGACGCGGGCGATCCGCCAGCGTCCTAGCATAGCCCCGGCCTCCTCGGAAAACCAGCTTCCGTGACGGCCCTCGCAAGCGCAGGGGCCGTCGTAGAGGCCGCGAAGCGCGGCGAAAAACGCCTCCACCGGCTCCGGATCATAGCGCAGGCTGGGCGGCAACTGCACGAGCACCGGGCCAAGTTTAGGGCCCAGATGCCGCACCTCCGTTAAAAACGGCTCAAGCCCGTCAAGCCTGCGAAGCCGGCCCAAGTGCGTAATCCAGCGCGGCATCTTGACGGCAAACCGAAAACCCTCGGGCACAAGCTCCGCCCAGCGCGCATACGTGCCGGGCCGGTGGGAGCGGTAAAAGGTCGTGTTCACCTCCACAGCCGGAAAGACCCGCCCGTAGCGGGCAAGCAGCGGACCAGGGCCGCCAAGCGCGCGCCGTTCCGGTCCCGATAGCACGCTCCAGCCCGAAGTGCCCACGTAAATCCGATGGCCCTCCATAGCGGCTTTCCGAGAACCTTCTGTCGCCTTAGCTCGTTTGACGGAGGCGAAAACCGGAGGTGCTGTCTGTGGAGCGCATCCTCCTAGCCGGTGTTACGGGCTTTATCGGCCGTCCCCTTGTGCGGGCCCTGGCCGCTTCGGATCGGCGCCTGCTCGTGCTCACCCGGAGGCCGGAGGCCGCGCCACCGGAATGGGCCGATCTGGCGGGCCTGGAGCTTGTAAGCTGGGACGGCCGCAGCCTCGGTCCGTGGGTCCAGGCCGTATCCGGATGCCGGGCCGTCATCAACCTTTCGGGCGCCTCCATCGCCTCGGGCCGCTGGACGCGCGCGCGCAAAGCCGAGCTTTGGGAAAGCCGGGTTCGATCGACCGAGGCGCTCGTGCGCGCCATCTGCGATAGCCCCGAGCCCCCGGCCCTGCTGCTTAACGCCTCGGCTACGGGCTACTACGGCAGCCGACCGGAGCCCGTAACGGAGGCCTCTGGGCCGGGCGAGGGCTTTTTGGCCGAGCTCGCCCAGGCCTGGGAGGCCGCAGCCGAGCCCGTCCGGAGCCGGGGCGTGCGCCTGGTCCTGGCCCGAATCGGCGTCGTCTTCGGGGCCGGAGGCGGGATGCTGGCCCGGCTGTTGCCCCTGTACCGCCTGGGCTTGGGGGGGCGCTTGGGAAGCGGACGGCAGCCCATAGCGTGGATCCACCGGGAGGACGCCGTACGGGCCCTGTTGTTTGCCCTAGAACGGCCCGATCTAGAGGGGCCGTATAACGTCGTGGCCCCGCAGACGCTAACGCAGGCCGAGCTTTCGCGCCTGCTCGCCCGCTTGCTTGGCCGTCCCGACCTCTGGCGCGTGCCCACGTGGCTCTTAGAGCTCGCCCTGGGCCGGGAGCGGGCTCAGGAGCTGCTCCTCGGAGGGGCGCCGGTGCTGCCGCAGCGGCTTGCCGAGCTCGGCTTTCGGTGGCGCTATCCGGATCCGGAGACGGCCCTGATGGCTATTCTGGAGCAAGCCGGCCTTCATGCAAGCGCAGCCGCTTAAGGGCCCGCGCGGCCACCTCCGGATCGTGCGTGGCCAAAAGCAGGGCCGTTCCGAACTCGCGGCGTAGCTCATCCAGCAGCGCCAGGACCTCACGCGCCGTCTGCACGTCCAGGTTGCCGGTGGGCTCATCGGCCAGGAGCAGGGCCGGACGCCGGATGAGCGCGCGCGCTATGGCCACGCGCTGCTGTTCGCCCCCGGAGAGCTCCGAGGGCCGGTGCGCGAGCCTATCGGCAAGCCCCACCCGCCCCAGAAGCGCCCGGGCCTGCCGGAGGGCCTCGGCGCGGCCCCAGCCGGCCATCCAAAGCGGCAGGGCCACGTTCTCTAGGGCCGAAAGCTCACCCAGCAGGTGCGGAAACTGAAACACAAACCCGATGCGCTCGCCCCGCACCCGGGCCCGGCCGGGCCCGTCGAGCGCGAACAGGTCCTGTCCGTCCAGGAGCACCTGCCCCGAATCCGGCGCATCGAGGCCGGCAAGCAGGTGCAACAGCGTGCTCTTGCCTGAACCCGAGGCGCCCAGCAGGGCCACGAATTCGGCCGGCCTGAGCTCCAAGTCCACCCCGCGCAGGACCTCAAGCCGGCCCCGGCCCCAGGGGTAGGATTTGCGCAGCTCCCTTGCCCAGAGGATCGCCTCCGCCATCGGCCCGAAGGTCGCATCCGCTCCGGCCCCCGATCAAGGCCGGATCCGTTTGGGGGGCCGGAGGCGGAGCCGTTATATTTGCGCCAAAGCCGGCCTTAACCCGATGCCACACCGCATCCTGGTCGTAGACGATGAGCGGGCCATCCGCAACGCCCTGCGGGAGATCCTGGAGCACGAAGGCTACCGGGTCGAGGAGGCCGCTAGCGCCGAGGAGGCCCTAGAGCAGGCCCTGCGATCGGAGGTGGATCTTGTGCTCCTGGACGTCAAGATGCCGGGCCGCGACGGTCTGGAGGTCCTGGAGGCGCTACGCCAGGGGCGGCCGGAGCTACCCGTGGTCCTGCTTACGGGGCACGGCACGATCGAGCTTGCCGTGGAGGCCATCCGGCGCGGGGCCTTTGATTTTCTGGAAAAGCCCCCGGATCTGAACCGGCTGCTCGTTACGCTGCGCAACGCGCTGCGTAGCGCCCGGCTTGAGGCGGAAAACCGGGCCCTGCGCCGGCGCCTGGAGCGTCTGGATCCCATCTTGGGCCAAAGCCCGGCCATCGAGGAGGTGCGCGCGATCCTCGAACGCGTAGCCCCAACGGAGGCGCGCGTGCTCATCCTGGGCGAATCCGGAACGGGCAAAGAGCTCGTGGCCCGCTGGATCCATGCCCGGTCCCGGCGTGGGGAGGGGCCCTTTGTGGCGCTAAACTGCGCGGCCATACCGGCTGAGCTATTGGAGGCGGAGCTATTCGGGCACGAAAAAGGCGCCTTTACGGGCGCCATCAAGGACCGGCCCGGGCTGTTTGAGCTGGCCAGCTCCGGAACCCTTTTCCTGGATGAGATCGGCGACATGCCCCTGCAGGCCCAGGCCAAGGTCCTGCGCGCGCTCGAAGAGCGGCACGTGCAGCGCATCGGCGGCCGAAGGCCGATTCCCGTGGACGTGCGGATCCTGGCCGCCACGAACAAAGACCTGGCCGCGCTTGTGCGCGCGGGCGCCTTTCGGGAGGACCTCTACCACAGGCTGGCCGTGATCACGCTGCGGCTGCCGCCGTTGCGGGAGCGGCCCGAGGACGTGCCCCTGCTGGCCCAGGCCAGGCTGGAGCGCGTCTGCGCGGAAAACGGCTTTCCGCCCAAGCGCTTTAGCCAAGCCGCCCTGCGCGCGCTACAGGCCCTGCCCTGGCCGGGCAACGTGCGCGAGCTCTACAACGCGGTGGAGCGGCTCGCTATCCTGGCGACGGGCCCGGAGATCACGGCCGACGACGTGCGCCGGCACGTATCGGGTGCGGATTCGGGCTCTGCGTTGCCTTGGGAGGAGGCGCGCACCTGGGCGGAGTTTCGCGCCCGCGCGGAGCGCTATTTTCTGGAGCGCGAGCTGGCGCGGCACGGCTGGAACGTCCTGCGCACGGCCGAGGCCATCGGCATGCCCCGCAGCCACCTGTACGC